>JAHDFT010000257.1:0-3761 GCA_020628015.1 Bacteroidota bacterium | reverse complement strand
AGTAGCTAATGGAGCTATGGCTCAAGAAGAAATGGAAAGGGATGATAGTGAAGGAAATGTAGGAGCTACTACAAATGACAATGCTGCTCCACCAGTTCGCAAAAACTTACAAGAAACAGCTTTCTTTTTCCCAGAAATAAAAACCAATCAAGCAGGAGATTTTGTCCTATCCTTCACCACTCCCGAAGCCCTCACCGCTTGGAAATGGATGGGTATTGCTCATACTAAAGACCTCAAAATTGGTAGTTTACTAGAAGAAACCGTTACTCAAAAAGACTTAATGGTCTTCCCTAATCCTCCTCGTTTTTTTAGAGAAAGAGATGTCATCTGGTTTTCTGCAAAAGTGTCTAATCTAGCGAAAAAAGCATTAACAGGAACGGCAAAACTAGAACTCTTCGATGCTTTAACCATGAAACCTATCGACGCAAAATTAGGGAATACTACTTTGGAGCAAGCGATCAATTTAAAGGCAGAACAAAGCGATGCCGTCAGTTGGAAATTAACCATTCCTGAAGGGGTACAAGTGGTGACATGGCGAGTAACTGCTAAAGCAGGGAATTTTGCAGATGGGGAAGAAAATACGCTTCCTGTATTGAGCAATCGACAATTGGTGACCGAAAGTATGCCTTTACCGATTCGAGGAAAGGAAACCAAACAATTCACCTTTGAAAATCTCAAAAAGGCAGATCAATCCAATACCTTGGCGCACCAACAGATGACCCTAGAATTTACCTCTCAACCTGCTTGGTATGCCATTCAAGCCTTGCCTTATTTAATGGAATTTCCGCATCAATGTACAGAGCAGATTTTTAGCCGTTATTATGCCAATTCCATTGCTTCCCACATCGCCAATTCTGATCCTAGAATCAAAAAGGTCTTTGATAGCTGGAAAGAAGAAAGTGTGACGGCTGCTAAATCTGGTGATCCTGCAAATAGCGGAGCTTTATTGTCCAATTTACAGAAAAATCAGGACTTGAAAAGCCTACTTTTGGAGGAAACACCTTGGGTGATGGCGGCAAAAAATGAAAATGAACGCAAACACAGATTAGCTGTATTGTTTGACCTAGATCGCATGAGTGGTGAATTAAAAACAATCGAAAAGGAATTACAGGAGCGACAAGCCTCTAATGGTGGCTGGTCATGGTTTCCAGGTATGGATCAAAGCTGGTACATTACCCAACACATCGTTGCCAATTTCGGGCATCTGCAAAAACTAGGAGTCAAAAGAGATCGTTCTGTCGAGAATATGTTGAATAGAGCGGTGAGTTTTATTGACCAAGAAATGTTTAAGTATTATAAGGATTTAAAACGAAATGATCGTTTAGATAAGGAATATTTTGATCAAATGGGTGGGCATTATCTTTATGCTCGCAGTTTCTTCAAAGCTATACCCATTCAAAATAATCATCAAGAAGCAGTAGATTATTTCCTAAAAAATAATACGGAATATTGGACTAAGACAGGGTTGTATACCCAAGCAATGGCAGCCATTTCCCTACATCGTTGGAAAAATGGAGATAGCCAAGCTGCTAAGGATATTATGGAAGCTTTCCGACAAAATGCAGTACAAAATGAGGAAATGGGCATGTATTATAAGGCAAATGTTGGCGGCTGGTATTGGTATAATGCGCCAATCGAAACACAAGCCCTTATCATAGAGGCTTTTGATGAAGTGGAGGATGATTTAGCAACCATGAATGAATTGAGAATTTGGTTGCTTAAACAAAAGCAAACGCAAGATTGGAAGACAACTAAAGCAACGGTAGAAGCCTGTTACGCCTTATTATTACGTGGTACGAATTGGTTGAGTAGTGAGGATTTGGTAGATATTACCATCGGCTCTCAAAATATCGACCCTAAAAATATGCCTGAAATCGCTGTGGAAGCTGGAACAGGTTATTTCAAAACCCAATGGGCAGCAGATAAAATCACGCCCGACATGGCCAATATCACCGTTTCCAAAAAGGATGAAAGCATCGGTTGGGGAGCTGTTTACTGGCAGTATTTCGAGGATTTGGATAAAATTACAAGAGCAGAAACACCGCTTTCTATTGAAAAAGAGCTATTTAAGGAGGTCAATACTAAAAATGGCCCTAAATTGGATAAACTCTCGGATGGAGCTGAATTAGAGGTAGGGGATAAGGTGAAAGTACGCATTGTGATTCGAGTAGACCGTAAAATGGAGTATGTGCATCTAAAAGACATGCGAGCGGCTGGTTTTGAGCCAATCAATGTGATTTCTCGCTACAAATATCAAGATGGCTTGGGTTATTATGAATCCACTAAAGATGCTTCGACCAACTTCTTTATGGATCACCTCCCCAAAGGCACTTATGTATTTGAATATCCCTTACGTGTGTCACAGAAAGGTGATTTTTCCAATGGAATTACGACCATGCAATGCATGTACGCACCAGAATTTACCAGCCATTCGGAAGGTATTCGGGTAAAAGTGAAATAGATGATTTATAGCTCAAAGTCTTATTGAGTGAGTGTTATGTCAATAAGCAAAAAAAAGTGTGATTAGATGATCTTTTATACTATCTAATCACACTTTTCTCATTTTAATAAAACAGCTCAAAGCCATAATCTTATAACTAGGAGATTAGGAGTAATTTTTGCATATTTATCACTTATGAATAGGCGTAACTTTACTAAATTACTACCAGCCATGTTGCTTGCAAGCACCTGGTCTAGTACTCAACTCTTGGCAGACAAGCCAAAATTTTCTAAACCAAAGTTTCCTAAAAAGCTCATCAAACCTAGAGCATTAAAGGAAGGGGATACGATTGGTTTGGTGGCTCCAGGCAGTCCGATTACTCCCGAACAATTGGACATTGCTAAGGCTAATCTACAAAGTTTGGGCTTTGAGGTACGTCATACACAAAGTATATTATTGCGAAAGGGCTATTTGGCAGGGAATGACCGCCAACGAGCCGCCGATATTAATGAGTTTTTTAAAGATGAAAGCATACAAGGCATTTGGTGTGTTAGAGGTGGTTATGGTTCGGCACGTATACTTCCTTATTTGGATTTTAAAATGATTAAGAAAAATCCAAAGGTTTTTGTGGGCTATAGTGATGTGACCGCTTTACATATTGCCCTCTTGCGTTATGCCAAATTGATTTGTTTTCACGGGCCTGTGGCAGGTTATGAATGGAGTGATTACTCAAAAGAACATTTGTCTATATTAATGCAAAAACAAAAAAATGTCTTTATTCGTCCTTTAATTGAAGCGAAAGAAGGGAATAGCATCAAGGATAGTATAACTATAAAATCAGGGCAGGCAACAGGAATTTTAGCAGGAGGGAATTTATCTTTGATTACTTCTTTATTAGGCACAGGTTACGAACTAGATTTCAAAGACAAAATAGTTGTCCTGGAAGACATCGGTGAACAGCCCTACCGCATCGACCGCATGTTGACGCAATTATTACTACAAGGAACCCTACAAAATGCAGCAGGCATCGCATTAGGAGTCATGAAGAATTGCGAAGCCAAAGATATGGAAGGCTCCCTCACCCTCAATCAAACCCTAACAGATCGGCTTTTTCAATTGGATATTCCTGTCGTTTATGGTCTATCTTTCGGTCATGTCTTGAATAACGCTACTTTACCACTAGGCATTAATGCCCAATTGGATGTCAATAATCGGACTTTGGAGTTGTTGGAGTCGGCGGTGAGGAATTAAGGGTTTTGGGATTTAACACAACGAAAACCCAGATAATTTCCCGTAAGATCAGGTAAAGTACTATAGCGAT
>JAHDFT010000256.1 GCA_020628015.1 Bacteroidota bacterium | reverse complement strand
ACTACATATTCCTACGATATTGCCCCCCAACTTCATAAAGTGCATGGGTGATCTGTCCCAATGAACAATACTTAGTCGTTTCCATTAATGCCTCAAAAATGTTTCCATGTTGCATGGCTACCACTTGTAATGCTTTCAAGGCTTTTTGAGCTTGATCCGTATTGCGGTGATGCAATTGCTGAAGCGTTTGAATCTGCGCTTCCTTCTCTTCCTTAGTAGCTCGGATGACCTCTTTAGGCAAAATCGTAGGCGAACCCTCTTTAGATAAGAAAGTATTCACCCCAATAATCGGATATTCTCCTGTATGTTTCAAGGTTTCATAATGAAGGGATTCCTCCTGTATTTTCCCTCGTTGATACATGGTTTCCATTGCACCCAATACACCACCTCTTTCGGTAATGCGGTCAAATTCCATCAATACGGCTTCCTCCACTAGGTCGGTCAACTCCTCAATAATAAAGCTGCCTTGCAATGGATTTTGATTCTTATTTAAGCCCAATTCCTTATTAATGATCAATTGGATTGCCATTGCTCTACGTACTGATTCTTCAGTAGGTGTAGTGATGGCTTCATCATAAGCATTGGTATGTAAAGAATTACAATTGTCATAAATGGCATACAATGCCTGTAAAGTCGTCCGAATATCGTTGAAACTGATTTCTTGTGCATGTAAAGAACGTCCAGAAGTTTGAATATGGTATTTCAATTTCTGAGAACGTGCATTGGCTTTGTATTTATGCTTCATTGCTTTTGCCCAGATTCGTCTTGCTACTCTACCAATTACCGCATATTCTGGATCAATGCCATTGGAGAAGAAGAAAGATAAATTCGGGGCAAAATGGTTGATGTCCATTCCTCTGGAAAGGTAGTATTCGACAAAGGTAAAGCCATTGGAGAGGGTGAAGGCCAATTGGGAAATTGGATTGGCTCCTGCTTCAGCGATGTGATAACCAGAAATCGACACCGAATAGAAATTGCGGATGGAGTGGTCAATAAAATATTGCTGTACATCCCCCATCAATTTCAAAGAGAACTCTGTACTGAAAATACAGGTATTTTGTGCCTGATCTTCCTTCAAAATATCCGCCTGAACCGTTCCTCTAACTTTGCTTAAAGTTGCTGCTTTAATTTGATTGTAAGTGTCTTGATCTAAGACCTTATCACCTGTTACACCTAGTAATAATAAACCTAAACCATCGTTTCCATCTGGAATCGGTGCATTATAAACTGGTGGAGGAACTCCTTTATCAGCAAAAAAAGCGGCGATTTTAACTTTGACTTCATCTGTTAAACCATTTTCCTTGATGTATACCTCACATTGCTGGTCTATGGCTGCATTGAGGAAGAAGGCGGTCATGGTGGCGGCAGGGCCGTTGATGGTCATAGATACCGAAGTAGTGCGATCTGTCAAATCGAAACCAGAATACAATTTCTTTGCATCATCCAAGCAACACACCGAAACCCCAGAATTACCCACTTTTCCATAAATATCTGGTCGATAATCAGGGTCTTCCCCATATAAAGTCACGGAATCAAAAGCAGTAGAAAGCCGATTGGCTGGCACATCCTTCGATAGATAATGGAAACGCTTATTGGTACGCTCAGGGCCACCTTCACCAGCAAACATACGTGTAGGATCTTCCCCTTCTCGCTTGAATGGGTAAACACCTGCGGTAAATGGGAAGGTTCCAGGTACATTTTCTTGTAAATTCCATTTCAAAATATCTCCCCATGCTTTATAAGTCGGTAGAGCGATTTTGGGAATGCGATTATGTGATAAGGACTCCGAATAGGTTTGAATCGCAATTTCTCGATTACGCACCTTAAAAGTAAAGACATCTTGCTTATAGGCTTCGACTTTCTCTGCCCAGCCTTCGATAATTAGTTTATTGCGGTTGTCTAATTGTAAAGCCGTTTCTTGATACAATTGATCCAAGCTTGTTTTGACTATTTTGCTAGAATCGTTTATTTCTTTATGACTTAATAAATCTAGTGTATTTTGAATGCTATACAATTGTTGTGCAACGGCTGCTTGGTCATCTACCCAACGATCATAATGACGGTTATTTTCTGCAATTTCAGAAAGATAACGCACTCGCTTAGGTGGAATAATGTATATCTTTTCACTATCGCCAAGCGGTAAGTCAATCGTTGATGTAAACGCTCCTTCCTGCTTTTGGTTCAATGCCTGTATAATCGCTTTATACAATTGATTCGTACCAGGATCATTAAACTGAGAAGCTATCGTTCCAAATACAGGAATCTGCTCATTAGGTGTATCCCATAAACCATGATTGCGTTTATACTGCTTTTTCACATCTCGCAAAGCATCCAAAGCCCCTCTTTTGTCAAATTTATTGAGGGCAATCAAATTGGCATAATCCAACATGTCGATCTTTTCGAGCTGCGTCGCTGCACCGTATTCAGGAGTCATGACATAAAGGGAAAGGTCTGAATAATCAGTAATCGCTGTATCTGATTGACCAATACCTGATGTCTCTATGATAATTAGATCAAATTCTGCTGCTTTGAGTATTTGAACAGTTTCGTCGATATAACGAGAAAGGGCTATATTGGCTTGTCTGGTGGCAAGGGAGCGCATGTAGATTCTAGGGTGGTGAATGGCATTCATACGGATGCGATCTCCTAGTAAAGCCCCTCCTGTTTTTCGTTTAGAAGGATCTATTGAAATAATGGCAAGGGTTTTATCCTCAAAGTCCATTAAATAACGTCTCACCAATTCATCGACTAAGGAAGATTTTCCTGCACCACCTGTACCCGTAATCCCCAAAATAGGGGTCTGAATGTCTTTTGCTTTTGCTTTGATTTGCTCAAAAATATTTTGGGCAATATCTGGGAAATTTTCTACAGTCGAAATAAGCCGACCAATTTTGTGTGGGTCTCTTTCGGCCAATTGCTCAACGGTGAAGTTTTCCTTGACTTGATTACCTACAGGAAAATCACTCTTTTCCAAAAGGTCATTAATCATACCTTGTAGACCCATCGCTCGCCCATCATCAGGAGAATAAATGCGACTGATGCCATAGGCGTGTAATTCTTCGATCTCTTTAGGTAAAATCGTTCCTCCTCCTCCACCAAATATCTTAATATGTCCAGCTCCTGCTTCTTGAAGGAGGTCATACATGTATTTGAAAAACTCTATGTGACCGCCTTGATAGGAAGTAATCGCAATGGCTTGTACATCCTCTTGAATCGCAGTATCAACAATGTCTTTGACCGATTGATTGTGTCCTAAATGGATGATTTCTGCGCCAGAGGCTTGCATGATTCGACGCATAATATTGATGGCAGCATCATGTCCATCAAATAAGGATGCAGCAGTAACAATGCGAATTTTATTAGTGGGACTATATTTTAGTATGTTTTGCATAGGTGTTTACTTTGACTAAGTACTAACAAAAATAAAGCAAAAATAGATCAAATGATAATGAATTGATTTTCCTGTTTATTGAAATGGAGATATTAGAGACGATTGGAAGGCATCAAAGGAGATAGATGGTGAGTAGATTTTGCTATAACTGTTCCTAACAATTGTTCATTTATAGACGTAAAAAAACCTCAACAGAAACCCTTCGAGAGGATTAGTCTGATGAGGTCAAAACTAATTATGAAAATAAGAAAAGCGCCCTAGCCAAATTTGTTGTAATTCCCATAGTGGGAACTATTGTGATGTAAAGATACGTCAAGTATTAAAAACTTGCAAATAAATGACATACTTTTTTACGGTTTTACTATTTAATTAGTTGCAATATAGTCCATCTTATTGATAGCTAGATGGTTGTGCAGATTAGAGCTTGGGTAGTGAAGAATAGCTTATACATGCATTGATGTTGATTATCAATGATTTGTATTGTTTAAAAGTATAATTTGAAAAAATAAATTGAAATAAATTTTAACTAAAAATAAATAAATAAAGTGATTGTTTCTGTAAGATTTAATCAAATTGGAATGACTTATTAATGACATTTTGGTGATTTCTTAGAAATCTAAGACTGCATGAGGCGTATTTACCCTTAGTGTAACTGTCCTACCAAAAATCATAGGTTGATTGTCGATTAAATGACCAGCAGGAAACTGAAAAGCTACAGGATAGTCGTATGCTGCTGTGTGTTCTGCAATAATTTCGAGGGCATTTTTACCAAAAGGCGTATCATTATCATGCATGTCAGTCATCCCTCCAATCACCAAGCCTGCTAGATTTGCGAGCTTTCCACTACGTCGTAGATTAATCATCATACGGTCTATATGATAAAGGTATTCGTCTAGGTCTTCTAAAAAGAGAATTTTTCCTTTTGTATCAATATCTGATGCACTAGCTACTAAACTGTAAATTAGGGATAGATTGCCACCTATTAAAGCTCCTTTGGCTATTCCTTTTCGATTCAATGGATGATGGGGGAAGCGATAACGAAGCGCAGAACCTGTGAGGAAATGGTGGATATTATCTAAACAGCTTTGGAGGACTTTGGGGTAGACAATCGGCATAGTGGCATGTAGGGTCTGTATATGGTGGTTTTGATGGATGTGACTATGTAAAGCGGTGACATCACTAAAGCCAACTACCCATTTGGGCTGTTTTTCAAAAGTAGAGAAATCTAAGTGATCAATCATTCTAATCGTACCATAACCTCCTCTCGCACAAAAGATGGCCTTAATATTAGGATTGTCTAACATGGCTTGGAAATCGGCTGCTCGTTCTTCGTCTGTACCTGCAAATTGGTGAGCTGCCAAGCCAACAGTTCGACCAATGACCGCTTTCCAGCCCCACTTATCTATTTGTTTCAAGGCAACGGCTAAGGCTTCTTGGTCTATTTTTCTAGCTGTGCAAACAATGCCCACCTGATCACCTGGTTGGAGGTAGGGAGGAACTTTTATCATGATTGTTTCTTTTTATGTGATGTGTTTTATTGTATTGTAGGCGTTTCGAGAAACGCTACTGACTGAGACCTTAATGGTTATTTATTTTGGTCTAATGGGAATGATACAATAAATAAATTATCCTTACCAACACAGTAGAGCAAAAATACTTGCTATATTTGCAGCAATTTTGATTCACTGTAAAATTAAAATATTTCACCATGCAAACACCAAAAAGATACTTGGTTACTTCTGCCCTACCTTATGCGAATGGGCCACAACACTTTGGACACCTAGCTGGTGCCTATATTCCTGCTGATGTGTATGTGCGCTATCTTCGTATGATGGGCGAGGAGGTGCTATTTATCTGTGGATCGGATGAACATGGTGCAGCGATTACCCTTCAAGCCAAAAAAGAAGGGAATAGCCCTAGAGACATTATAGATAAATATCACCCTATTAACAAAGCCGCTTTCCAAAAGTTGGGCATTTCTTTTGACATTTATCACCGTACTTCTGATCCTCTACATCACGAAACATCTAAAGCTTTTTTTAAAGTATTACATGAAAAAGGGATTTTCGTTGAGAAAGAATCAGAGCAATTTTATGATGAGGAGTATAATCAATTCTTAGCAGATCGTTACATTAAAGGAACTTGTCCTAAATGTGCGAATGAAAATGCTTATGGGGATCAATGTGAGAAATGTGGTTCTGATTTGAGTCCTACAGAGTTAATCAATCCTTTATCTACTTTAAGTGGGAAGCAACCCGTTTTGAAAACAACCAAACATTGGTATTTACCGATGGGAAAATTTCAAGATGCAGTTAAAAAATGGGTGGACGAAAGCCAAACGTCAGAGAAATGGAAAAAGCATGTTTTGGGACAGTGTAATTCTTGGCTAGATCAAGGCTTGAATGACCGCTCAATGACCCGTGATTTAGATTGGGGAGTAGAAGTACCTTTACCCGATGCAGAAGGGAAGGTCTTGTATGTTTGGTTGGATGCGCCTATTGGTTATATCTCTGCCACCAAAGCATTAACCGATGATTGGGCAACTTATTGGCAATCGGAAGATACAAAATTGGTGCATTTTATTGGGAAAGACAATATCGTTTTTCATTGCATTATTTTCCCGATGTTATTACAATTACATGGAGATTATGTATTGCCCACGAATATACCCGCCAATCAGTTTATGAACCTAGAAGGGGATAAGATGTCTACCTCTAGGAATTATGCGGTGTGGTTGTACGAATACCTCAAGGATTTTCCAGATATGGAGGATGTTTTGCGTTATGCCTTGATTAGCAATATGCCTGAAAATAAGGATAGCGATTTCTCTTGGAAGGATTTCCAAGCTAGAAACAATAATGAATTGGTTGGTATTTTGGGGAATTTGGTCAATCGAGTATTGGTATTGACCCATAAATATTTTGATGGGACGATTCCAGCGATTAGTGAGGAGGCGGAAACGGCTATTTTACAAAAGGCTGAGGATGTCTATGATTACCTCATGGCTTTCCCTCATGAACTAGATAAGGCGATTCACCATTATGAATTCCGTAATGGACTAAAGGAGCTGATTAATTTGGCAAGGGTAGGTAATAAGTTTTTGACAGATTTAGAGCCTTGGAAATTGGTGAAGCAGGATAAGGAGCAGACGGCTAAGATATTGGCCATTTGCTTGGAGTTGATTGCTCGTTTAGGGGTGTATGCAGAGCCATTTCTACCGTTCACCGCAACCAAGATCAAAGACATGCTCAATCTGGATGAGGAAGCTGTTCAAAGGGTCTTGAAAGGGAGTTTTAGGGTGAAAGAAGGCTATGAGGTCAGTAAGCCGACATTGCTTTTCAAAAAGCTGGATGATAAAGTGATTCAGCCGCAGATAGATAAATTACAGGCGATTAAGGATGCTAAAGATGCCGCAAAAAAAGCAGAACTTGCTGCAACGGACGCAACCTATGAACCTGTTAAAGACACTATAAGCTACGAAGATTTTAGTAAACTGGATATCCGAACGGGAACGATTTTGACCGCAGAAAAAATCAAAAAAGCCAATAAACTCCTCAAATTAACCGTTGATTTAGGCTTTGAGGTGCGTACTGTTGTTTCTGGTATTGCTAAACAGTTTGATCCAGAGGCTATTATTGGTCAGAAGGTCTTGTTTCTAGCCAATCTAGCTCCTAGAAAGATGAGAGGAGTAGAAAGTCAAGGAATGATTTTGATGGCTGCTAGTGGAGAGAAGCTAGGTTTTGTAGCAGCAATGGATGAGGAAATGGGAAATGGGCTTATGATTTCTTAGTATCATTTCACCAATAATGATAAACAAAAAATAAAATTCGCAATATGAAAAAATGGATCATGCTTATTGTAGCTTGCTTGTGTAGTGTTGGGCTAATGGCACAAGAGGATAAGAAAGATAAAGCACCTACAGAAGAAAAAGAGACCAAAAAAGTAGAGTCCAGAGATCGGTTGATTTTTGAAATCGCTCATGATAACTGGCTCAACCAACCAGATAGCTTAAAAACAAGATGGTGGGGGAGAGGCTTTAATATGTATATCATGTACGATATTCCACTCTTTGACTCTGATAATATAAGTGTTGCACCAGGGGTAGGTATTGCGACCACCAATGTTTATCACAATAGTAATTTAATACTGCTTAATGATTCCCTTTCTTATTTTAGACCTATTGCAGATAATGTGAATTTTAGGAAAAATAAGCTATCAACCACAGCAGTAGATGTGCCTATAGAGCTGCGTTTTAGAACTAATCCGAATAAATTTAACCAATCCTTCAAAGTTGCATTGGGGGTTAGAGTGGGGTATTTATTGGATGCGAAAACGAAGTATAGAGGGGATGAAGCTGATGGTACTGGAGAAATCTTTATTAAAGACAAATTATTGCCGAATATTAGTCGGGTGAGGTATGGCACTTCATTAAGAGTGGGTTATGGTAATTTCAATGTATTTGCTTTCTATAGCTTATCTACTTTATTTGATGCTAATCGAGGACCAGGTATCCATCCGATTTCTGTGGGGATTAGTTTTAATAGTTTTTAAATGATTGAGGTGCCTATAATAAATAGGTAGACTGTTTTATTGAATCCGAAATGAGGCATTAATAAATTGTATGAATAAGGTATGATTTATTAATGCCTTTTCGTTTTTAGGACAACCTATTTTTTACTGTTCCTTAATTGAAAAGATATAAATCCCAGACCAAGTGCCTTAGAATTAGAAACATTCATTAAAAAATTTCAAGTATAATATACCTTATTTCTTTTTCATAACACAAAAATAATTTGCCTCTTATTGTATTTGTTATTATATTGCAGCCG
>JAHDFT010000255.1 GCA_020628015.1 Bacteroidota bacterium | reverse complement strand
AGGCGAATTTGCTAGGCCATTTAAAGCAATATGCCGTTCTACAATTTTTTTTTCTGTATCTTGCATCGGATTTTTTTGTAAGGTCAATATTGGGAACAGTTAAAAAATAATTGTAGCATTTTGATTGGTAAATTTGACACTTATTTTTCACTTGTTCCTTGGAATGATTTAATATCATCAAATTTACAAAAAAAGCAAAGAAGTATTATTCAATATAAATAATAAGCACACGATGGACATCACTAAATTGCTAGAAGAAGCAGCAGAAAAATCAACAGCAGAAGCCATAGAATTACTAGAAAAAACTTTGAACGAAGGAGAATTACAAGATACAGATCAAGCCAATTTATTGTATCGACTTTGTGGCTTGTATTATGAACAAGAAGATGTACCTACCGCTGTAGAAAAAGGAGAAGCAGCCATGACCTTATATGATCAAATGGAACCATCGGAAGGGGCTGTTCGTTGTATGCGTCGCCTAGCGGTGATGTATGCTTCACAAGGGATTAAGGAGGAATACGAGAAATACATTAACCAAGCTATTGAAATGGCTAAAGAACTGGATTTGCAAAAGCAATTGGGAATGTGTTATGTGGCAATGGGTGATATTGCTGTTTTTCATAAGGAACATCAAGAAGCTTTGGAGTTTTATCAAGAAGCGGGAGGTATTTTTAAGCCGATAGAAGCAACTGAAGAACTGGCACAGGTGTACCAATCTATAGGGGATTTATTAAATTATTACAGTAAACATAAAGCGGCTTTGGATGCTTATCAAGAAGCAGATAAACAGGCAAATGAAGCGGTTAGTTTGAGTTTGCAAGCAGCGGTGAATAAAAAAATGGGTGGGATTTACGAGAAGTTGAGTGATTATGAAACGGCTGGTGATTGTTTGGAAAAAGCGGCTCAAAAATTGATCGAAGCAAAGGAGGTGGATGCGGCAGCTGAAATGATGTATGATGCTGGTTATATGATGGAGCAAGGAAAATTGTGGGAGAAGGCATTGAGCTTATATCAAAAAGCTCTGCCTCTAGCGGAATCTATTGAGGATGAAATGCAAGTAGATACGATCAACGATTCTATCGAACATATGCAAGAAAAAATGGCGGCACCAAAGTCTAATAAACAATCAGGGGGGCTGTTTTCTAAAATTAAAGGCTTATTTGGGGGGTAATATATAATCTGCTTATTGGCCTAGTAAAAATGCTCCGTTTAAAATTTGTCAATTATGCCTTATACTTATGAATATCCTCGTCCTTCTGTGACAGTTGATTGTATTATTTTTGCCTTTGATCGGGAAAATAAGGATATAAAAGTGTTGTTAATACAGCGTTTGGCTGATCCCTATAAGGATTGTTGGGCTCTACCTGGTGGCTTTGTCGATATGGATGAAAACCTCAAAACGGCTGCTATGCGAGAGTTGGAGGAAGAAACAGGTTTGCGAGATATTTTCCTAGAGCAATTGTATACTTTTGGTGCGCCTAATAGAGATCCTAGAGGGCGGGTTATTTCTGTGGCTTATTATGCATTGATTCCACTACATAAGGCACAGGTACCTGTAGCGGCATCTGATGCTAAACAAGTAAAGTGGTATTCTACCAAGCAATTACCTGATCTAGCCTTCGATCATGATCAAATTTTGGCAATTGGCTTACAAAGATTGAAAGGGAAGGTACGTTATCAGCCTATCGGTTTTGAATTACTCAATGAGAAATTTGCCTTATCTGAATTAAGGGATTTATATGAAACCATTTTGGAGAAAGAAATTGAGAAGCGCAATTTTCGTAAAAAAATACTAAGCATGAATGTGTTGAAAGAATTGGAGGAGTACCAACAGGGCGTGCCGCATCGAGCAGCTCGATTGTATCAATTCGACAAAGAAAATTATGAGCGTCTAGTAAACGAAGGATTTAGTTTTGAAATATGATAGAGAGATGTGTGACATGCTAACATTATATCGTCTGTATACCGAAATTTTGTGAATTAAATTGCAAAGAAATTGAACTTTTGTTTACTTTTGGAATGCAAAAAAGCATATAATGTAAGTAGAGAGTCATTTTTACTTCTATTTTACGTGTCCAAAATTTAAAACAAAACCTATTTTAGCTATTGTAAAGCCATCAAGCTTTTAGCAAGTAGCATCAATTATGCTGTTTTTGCGTATCAATTATTATCAATGCATTCACCGTTTCACATATCTGCAATATTGTTTATGACCACATTCACATTGGGCATTTACTGTCCTATTTTTGCAAATGATGGTGATAAAGACCTTTATAACAATCCCCGTTATGAAGGTATCGTTATTGAATTTTCCTATTCCATTGATGCGACTACCGCTTATTTTGAAAATACAACAGAGAACCCCAATATATTATTAGAGTGGGATATGGGTGATGGTACCGTAGTTTTTGAAAAAAATGAATTTGAACATAATTTCTCTGAATTAGGGCATTTCCTTGTTTGCCTTTACTTTAAAGATGCAGAAACCAACCAATATTTAACCAAAAAATGCCAATATATCGAGATTGGCGCAGATGATCTTTGCGATTTGACTTGGGAACCTGTTTGTGGTTGTGATAATCGAACTTATATGAATCCTTGTTATGCCGAGAATTATCATGGGGTTTATTTGTGGAGTTATGGCAAATGTCCAGATAATCCTGATCCTGTCTTAGTTCCAGAATATACTTATAATATTAATGAAAGAACAGTTGAGCTTTTCAATTCTTCTGTAGGAACTTATGACAAATTCACTTGGGATTTTGGTGATGGGACTTTTTCTGAAAAACGAAATCCTATACATACTTATATGCAAGATGGTGATTATGAGATTTGTTTAACAATCAAAAACTCCCATACCAAAGAAAAAGAGCGTGTTTGTGAAAAAGTTTTGTTAAATGTTACAGAGGGGGTCGGTGAATAGCAGATTTATTTTTTCTGTTCCTTAAAAGGCTTATTTTTTAGAATACAATCAACAGCATCCTCAGCCGTATCTGTCAAAAATAATAATTGTTGATAGGCTTTTCCTTCTGCCAATTCCTTCAATGTTTCAAAAATTTTAGTGTCTTCTGTATAACGTTTTTTTCCTAGAAAAACCATAGGACTATACCAGTCTACAGTTCCATAGTGATTTTGTGCCGCATCTTGAAAGATTTCTTGGGTGGTGCCTGCGCTACCAGGTGCGTAAATAATGCCATTAATGGCAATGGTTAACAATGTGTCCTCTCGAATACTATTAGAAAAATATTTAGCAATAGCTGTCGCAAATAAATTACTCGGTTCATGTCCATAAAACCAAGTTGGAATCGCTAAACTCTCTGTACCTGTAGGAATTTTTTCTACAATTTGACGAGCTGCTTCGACATAACCTTCGTCAGTATAATGCGGTGCAACAGCAATCGTTTTTAATGCCCAATCTAGGGTATTTAAAGATTCATTTGCCAAATAAGCTCCTAGATTACTTGCTTCCATAATGCCAGGACCACCACCACTAGCAATCAAAAAGCCTTCTTTAGCGAGTAACCACGCTGCTTTTGCTATTTTTTTAAAGTACGGATCTGTTCGCAGGGTGCTATGTCCACCCATAATACCAACAGTGGCTCGTTGTTGTTTGGTCTCTGGATCAAGCAGTAATTCACGCAAACTATC
Source organism: Bacteroidota bacterium (assembly GCA_020628015.1). Classification (GTDB taxonomy): domain Bacteria; phylum Bacteroidota; class Bacteroidia; order Chitinophagales; family UBA2359; genus JAHDFT01. Next base: position 4,576 of record JAHDFT010000255.1, on the reverse strand, counting down.
ATCCATAGAGTGATCGTGGATACTTTGTGCTAATGTTTCTAAAATAGGCGTTGCCCAATGACGGCTTTTACAAAAATGATCGTAAATTACCTCATCCTTTGATTTGCCATTTTCAGTTATTTGTATCAATTCCTGCCAGCTATAAAGACAAGAGCGATAGGGGTCGTAAGGTAATCCTTTGATATGTGGAAAAATTAAGGCACCTTTTTCTAGTAGAATATTGATATGGCTTTGTTGGGCAAATTGACAACCTAGAAAAACAGTATTTTCACATTGATAATATTCCCAAGGAATATCTGCATCAGTAAAGTTAATGCCTTGTAATACTTGATGTCGAAGATCATAAGCATGATGCTTATATTGTAGGACAGTTTCTATTTCGTAAATGGGGGATTGTTTTTTCATTGTTTGAAAATGGTTATTTTTGTGCAAAATTTAATGTGGAATGCTTGTTGAACCTTTGTCCAAGCCATTCCTCAAACACCTTATTCCATAGCATTATGTCAAATAATCCACAAAACACGACGAAACACTTCGTTTTTTTTGATATTTCAGAAGAACTTTACCAAAGAGTGACAGATCTGATTGCTGAACTAAGAGCGGCTGATGATCCTAGAGTTTATCATAAAGAAGTGTCCCAAGCAGTTTTAGATTTAGTAGGTGTCGGTTTTCATTTTTTCTTTATTGATACTTTAAAAACCTTAAAGGTAGGTATCGTAACGCAGAATACAGCAAAAATGGGGCTAAAAACCTTACAGCGGAGTATGGGTATTGTGATTAGACGTGTGGTGAAGTCTTTGAATAAAGAGCAGTTTTTAAAGGCAGCGGAGGTGATGGAAAATATGATGGGGGAACGAACTACAACTTAAGATCAGCATTTTACAGGATAACTATTATTTATGCAAAAAAATATGGATTTAGCGCAACTGACACTAGCTGTTTGTGAAGTGGCTCGTGAGGCTGGAGCTTTTATTGATAGCCAAGCAGGGCAAGTCGTTACAGGAGCGATTGAAGAAAAGTTTTTGAACAATCTGGTGAGTTTTGTGGATATAGAGGCGGAAAAAATGATTGTCAATGGCTTAAAAGATTTAATTCCCTATGCAGATTTTTTAGCAGAGGAAGAAACGGTAAACCGAAATTTGGAAAGTCCTTATTTGTGGATTATTGACCCACTAGATGGAACGACTAATTTTTTACATCAGGTTCCTGCTTATGCGGTGAGTATTGGCTTGAAAAAGGAAGACGAAATAGTTTTGGGGGTGGTTTATGAAATTACTCGTAAAGAATGCTTTTATGCTTGGAAAGGAGGTGGGGCATTTTTGAATGGAGAGCGCATTCAGGTGAGTACACAAGGTGATTTAAGTGCGACCTTGATTGCTACAGGCTTTCCATTTCACAATTATAGTAGTTTGGATAATTACCTTAAAGTCTTGCGTACTTTTATGTTGAAAACAAGGGGGATTAGACGGATGGGTTCGGCTGCGGTTGATTTGTGTTTTGTAGCTTGTGGACGTTTTGAGGCTTATTTTGAGGAAAATTTGAATCCTTGGGATATTGTTGCAGGAGCTTTGATTGTCCAGGAGGCTGGTGGGGTGATGAGTGATTTTGATGGTGGGGATACGCATTGGGAGGGTAAGGCAATTTTGGCAGCTAACCATGCAATTTATAAGGAGGTTTTAGCAATTACTAGTATTTTGGCTAAACAGAAAGTATAAATTAATATGAAAGATCGGTACCAACGCATTACAGAACTAGGCTGGGAACGTCGTATTTTAGAAAATACGGCTGTCTTGGTGGTGGGGGCTGGTGCCTTGGGGAATGAGGTGTTGAAGAATCTGGCTTTGTTGGGTGTTGGGAAAATAGTAATTGTGGATATGGATACAATTGCTGGGCATAATTTGAGTCGTACTGTATTATTTAGAGCGGAGGATGTAGGACGTTATAAAGCAGAGGTCGCAGCAGAAAGGGTAGGGGATTTGAACCCTGATGTTTCTGTTGATTATTTAATAAAGCCTATCCAACAAGCTTTTGGTTTGGCTCGTTATTATGAGTTTTCGGTTGTCTTTGCTTGTTTAGATAATATCCAAGCAAGGATTGATGTGAATCGTTATTGTTATCAGGCTGGGGTATGTTTTATTGATGCAGGTTTGCGCTTGTTGGATGGTGATATTAAGGTATTTGGGGGAGATTATGAGGTTTGTTTGGATTGTACCATAAGTCAACAATTGCGACAAGAAGCCTGGAAGCGTTTTTCTTGTCTTAAATTACGTAGTAGAAATGAGGAGGCAGCGACCTTACCTACTGCACCAACCATTGCTTCTATTATGGCTGGTTTACAGGTACAAATTGCCATGAAGTATTTACATCATTTAGCTGTTCCTTTTAATAAACGTCTATCTATTTTTGGACATATTGACGAATTTGGAGCTTCTCATCTGCAATTTAATCCTTATTGTCCTACCCATCATTTATATGAACCCATTCAACAAAATGATTGGATAACAGTACCTATTCCCTATGAAGACTTATCCGTAGGTGATTTGATGACTTTTGTGGTGGATCAACTGGGACATGCGGAAGCGAGTTTGTATTTAGATTATGATTTGATTACAGCGTATTATTGTCCACATCATGATTTTAAGCAGGTCATTTACCAAGCACGAGGAACTGTATTTGTAGATGAGGCAACTTGTGATTTGTGTAAAGCAAGTGGGAAACCGAGTGTTCATGCTATTATGAGAGAATCTTTTATCAATCGAATTGGGCTAGATGCACCTGATCTTTTATTAAAAAAATGGGTGGGGGCAATTGGTTTGGTAAAAGATGTGGTTTTATGTGGGAAATACGAAGATAAAACTCAATGGTTTCGATTGAAGTAGAGTAGTTGGTTTAGTAGTCATTAGGAATAGTATAAAAAACGATCAAACAAGCCTAAAAGGGACATTGATAGGCTCATCTGATCGTTAAACAATAACATCATTTCGTTAGAAATGATAAAACCCAAATTTTAGACTACTCTTTTGTAGGTTGTCTATTTGTAGAGTTTACTCTCTTACAAATTTTTCTATAATTTTACTATTACCATTCAATAATTCAAGGATATATAGTTGATCTTTAGGTAAGGGTGCTAAGTCTAAAGTAAGCCAATTTCCACCTACTATAATGGGTATTTTTTGTGTAATTAAAGCTTGACCATTGATATTGTATACATTCAACTGAAGCTCACTTTCTCGATGAGAATAGAAATTAATATATAGCACCTCATTTGCAGGCTTTGGATAAGCCTTTCTATATATAATCCCATCAAAATTAGCACTCGTTGCTCTTAAGGTTTTAGCATTACCATTTGGACAAGCATCATTACATTCATTAAAGTAGTCATTGATTGCGCCTAGAGCAGCCGTAATTCTTCCTAAATTACCATTATATGCACCTCCTAATGCCTGATTAGCCAAATCCAATAAATCACCAACAGTCGCATCCTCTCCTAATATATTCCATAAAGAATTATGAATATTGATACAAGCATCTGCTAAAGGCAGATATTCTAGTGTTGGATCAAATCGAATATTTAGGGATAGGGTAATCGTTTGCGTCAATAAAGTATTGGTAAAACGATTTTGATTATTGGTTGGAATAGGATCAGCATCACAAATATTTGTAATGATTACTTCTTCATCTGTAGGAAGTGGTTGAGACTTACCATTACCAGGCAAAAATTCAATAATACATTCTGCGGAGGTATAAGGAATAGTTAGTGATTGACCTGGTAGACCAATAAATAATGGATCTGGATTACCATCAGCATCTAAATCTTGTAATAAGGCAGCTTCAATGATTTCAATAGTCGTTTCTCCGCCAAATTGCCCTCCTGAATTGCCATAAAATCCTTGTGTAAAGGTGCAATATTCATTATCAACAGGGATACAAGATTGTTCAATACTGCACGTATTGGAACATCCATTGGCTCCAGTTACGGTAACTTCAATAATTGCAGTACCACTACCAGCAGCAATTGTAGCACTTGTTTGGGTATTATCACCAACAATACTCCAATCGCCAGCAACTACATTCCATTCAAATGTATAGGGGGCTACACCACCAGAAGCTACCACTTGTAATTGTTTGTCATCAGAACCACAAACAATATGAGTTGGTGCGGTAATATTACATTCTGGAATCGCATCTGTAATACAAATGGCTTGGGTAAAATCATTGGTATTGCCACAGGCATCTGCTGTTTGCCAAGTCAATAGAATTTGATAATCATCACAATTACCATTATTAGAAATATAAGGACCACTTACATAGAACTCACTACAATTATCTGTGGCTTGTAAAACAGGTGGGTCATAGAGGTTGTATTCACTATAAGATAAAGCAGTATCACCACATAAATCTTCTGGTAAAGGTTCTATGAACATAGGAGCTGTAGTATCTGAAACACTTATCGTTTGCGTATGTGTAGTTTGATTTCCACAGTCATCTGTAGCTGTCCATATTCTAGTGATGGTATAATTAGCACATGCGCCATCAAAATCATCTGTTTCACTAAAGCTTACAGTAGCATTTCCAC
>JAHDFT010000254.1 GCA_020628015.1 Bacteroidota bacterium | reverse complement strand
AAGACCATGCATCAATTGCAATATGAGTTATTGACCGAAAAGCCCTATCATTATGGACACAAAGACTTGATCTTTGCCATTTATTTGATTCGGAAAGAATTGGAGGATATATCTGAACAGGAAAAAGCGGAAATTTGGGAGGAATTATTTAGCAAAGGGCAGCCTTGTTTGAGAGCCTCTGCTTTGGTGAAAAAATATGGATTCGGAGCGCATTATAATAAGGATGGTAAAATCGCTTTGTATTCTGTGGAATCTAGTGAGTACAAAGATTTTGTAGCAAATGAGACAATTAAAAAATTTGCAGGAATGAAAAGCAAAAGATAAAATTGGGTGAGTTAATAAAGCATAAACAAAAAAGAAAGTTGGGCCATTGATGTGGATAATTATGTATTGATCAACACTATTAAAATTATAGTCGAGCTAATGGTATCTAAGACTTAATGAACTGTTACGATACCATCAGCTATCGTTTTTTATTTTTAACTTTTACCAAGTCTAACAATTGAGCAGCTTCCTCATGCTTCCAAGAATGATCGGCAACCATTTCTTCTAGTAGAGGTTGAGCAATGTGTTTTTTGTCTTCTAGTACATAAGCCAAACTCAAAAACCATTTGGATTGCTCTCCAAAACGGGCAGAATTTTGACTCAATACTTCTAATTGGTCGATGGCTGTGATCATGTCCCTTTCTGGGAAATAGAGGTGGCTTAATGCCCTAAAATAACGCTGTTCGTCATTCAGTTCATAATGATTATCTAGCCATTCGATATAACTCACCGCTGCCTTAAAATCATGACGTTTATAGGCTAATACCGCTTGCGTCCATACTTGTTCGGCTATGGTATCTATCCCCATTCCCCTAATCACCAAAGGCGTATAAAAACTCTCCTTCAATTGCTTTTCTGCCAAGACAACTGGACTTCTTTGGAAATTAAAAAATTGTAGGCTGAATAAAATCATCATGCAACCAATTAACATAGCTGCTATGGGATAGCACCATTTATGCCTTTTCCCTTTAGCTATGCCAAACTGTCCACTAATTGGATGTCCTTTAGCTTGCTTTTGACTAGCATTTGCATAATGCTTGTCAATTAATTGTTCTTGTTGTTGACCAAATGCTTGTAGATAGGTTTCCATACTCATTTGTGTGGCTCCTGTTGCTTTGCGATAGGTCTGAATGCCTTCGGTAATTGTTCTACATTTTGAACAAACTTTTAAATGTGCTTCGACTTCCATTTTTGTTTCAACTGGCAATTGCTTAAAAACATAATTAGATAGTTGCTCAAAGGAAGGATGCTCATTGACCGAAGAACTACTGGTGATAATAACTGTTTTCGCCATAGTTTTGGTTTACCCTATTGACGTTTGTACAGCTCTTTTTTCCCGATAAAATGACAATTATTTTTAAAAATCTTCTAATTAGTTTACATAACTATATATCTTTATTTGTAATATCCCTGACATACACGACTAAATTCACACTCCCTCCAATCAAATCAATATTTCCTATTTTTACTTTTTCAATCTCTAAACCAGTCTGCAATTTTAATTCTTGAATCAATAATTCTTGTTTGTCAGGATGAATGAGTGCTAACTGATTAAATTTTATTTTGTACTCTGTATATTTTGTTGTACTTGAAAATAAACGTTTTTCTAAAAAGTAAATAATCCCCAAAATAGCCAAGTCTGCAATCATCCATTCGGCAATACTCATGCGACTTAAGGCATTGATAATGGCGATGCAAACTACACTAAAAAGATAAGTCATCTCTTTAATCCCAATGGTGGTTGTTCGATAACGCAATATGGAAAATAGGGCAAATAAGCCAAAGGCAAAACCTAAGCCTAATTGGGTGTTTGCCATCAAATAACAAATAAAGAAAATCAGTACATTGAAGACAAAATAGGTAAAAATATAGGTCTTATCATCATTATATGGCCGATACAATCGCCAAACAATAATATAGATCAACACTAGATTAATCCCAAAACGAATGAGTAAGTAAATTAAGTTTTCAGGATAAGCTCCCAAAAGGCTAATTGAATCCATAAGCACAAATATGGTTGATATAGTTAGCAAGATAGGGTATTTTATGGAAAAACCAGACCAAGCTTATGAATAAAGCTATAATTCACAATTCGTCTGTCTTTCCCCCCATCCCAATGCATTGATAATGACCTGCAATAATTGTCGAATCGGAGGCATTCGCATCAACCAAGCTAAACTCGCATAAGCCAAATGACTATGCTCCAAAGCAGCCGCTATTGCTGCTACACTTTTATAGCTTCGTCCTTTATGATCGACATAAGTAACTTGATTCAATCCCCCACCCTCATAATCGGCAACAGTCAAAACTTGAAGATTCACCCCTTGCTGTGCCTCAAACCAAGCTTTGACCTCTGAACATACCGAACAATCTTGGTCAAAATAGATCTTCCCCTCTGGAATGCCTTTGGGTGTCCATTGAAAATACCATTTAGGTACCTGAGTCGCATAATTGACCCAATCCTCCCCAAATCGTTGCTTCATATCTTCATTTTCTTGTGGATCAGAAACGCCAATTACATAAGCAATCGACACCACAACTCCCATTAATAAGCAATAATTATTGTAATATAAACTAATGGGAATAAAACATAGGGTAAATGACCATTGAATTGGATTTTTACAATAAGCATAGACCCCAGTTTGAACCAGTTGCTTGGTTTTATCATAAGGAAATGGTGTTCCCTCCCCCTTTGTCACCAAATCATAGACCGCCACCAATGCAGGAAAACTAATTATCAGCAAAAATTGGACTAGAAAAGGACTCGACTCAAAAGGATTAAAAGGTAATTGGAGGTAGGTCAATAAAGAAAAGGGAACGATAAGTAGTAAAAACAAAATCATGGTGATGACCTGAAAGCCTGCTCGCCAAGCGACTTGTATATCTTCATAGCTAAATTTTGCCCACAAATAGGCTGGGATAAAAACCAAAGCAAGTAAGACTATTTCTCCAATCAACCAGTTATCTGCTAGAATTAAAATACCCCATTCTTCTAATTGGGGCATTAGTAATAAATCTAGCCATAAAAAGCCTAGACACCAAAAAAGCAAATAGCGTCCTTTTAGGAAATAAGCAGGGATCACTCCCCAAATGACTACCCAAAGAAAGAAAATATCATAAGGCATTTCAATACTAGCAGTAGTATTGGGAAAACACCAATAGCCTTTTTCGACAAAGTAGTAATTAAGCACGCCTAAGCTAAAGGTTGTCCACAAGGTCGCATAAAAAGTTGCCCAATTGGTTTTAGCATCCTGCTTGTCTCTAAGCATTATCCATGATAGCAAGCCTAGAGCCATTAGGGTCAATCCATTTCTTAACCAAAATTCCATAAGCGATTAATTAGACTGCTCTATAGGCATACCAAAATAAGCCTGAATCAAATGTTCATTCATGACCTCAATTCCATGTCGCTCAATAGGGACAAAATACCAAGTTGGTCCTAAATCACAGGTAAACTGGGTCGTCCAGTGAATTGTGGTGGTTTCATTGGGGTGATGCTCTAGCTCTACCTTTGCCAATTTCCAAGTCAACCAGTGATTGATATGTGAATCATCAGAATTGAATCGGAAGGTCATGACATTCGGCTGTACATCTTGTACTTCAAGTACCAAATCCCCAATGCCTCTTGTCCTAGATTCAAAGCTAATGCGTCTTTGATCACCTATGGCAATGCCTGTACCTTCGATTTGTAATGGTGTAGGCACACCCAGTTTAAAGAAGTTCGGATAATTTTGGAGGAAATCGGGAGATTGATTGAATGCCTCAAAGGTGGGATGTCCTGCTACGGTTTGACTGGTTTTGACCGTTTGTATTGGCTTAGGCGTAGCAATCAAATACACCTCACCAATAATCAATACAAAAGGCAGCCAAAAGAATAGGTATTGCTTAGATTTGTTTCGCTTTTTGAGGAGTTCATAAATCAATACCATTATAGCTCCCACACCATAGAAAATGGGAGCTGTAAATAGGATACAGATAATGCCTTCTCCTAGTAAAATACCAGAGAGGAGTAGAAAAAGGGTGATGATTTGAAAGACCAATCCAAAGGCAGATGTTGCTTTGGGAACATATTTTACGGCTAATAAACTCATTAAGGTGGGCAAACCTATAAATAGTAGGGAGGTTTGCTCTAATCCATAAGTATCCAACACTCTAAAAATAATGCTAATGAAAGCTAGTATAAGAATGATGATGTATAAATTCCTTTTGGCATGACCTTCCTTTTTTTGTGGAACAGGATTCGGCGTATTTTCCATGATTTTGGATTTAGAGGATATGGAGAATAGTAAGGTTGACTTCAATTAATAGTACAATAAATACTCCATAATCCTAAATATAATTCCCTAAAAACTCGCAAGTAATTCCTCAAAATCAGCTAAATAAAGCTCATCAAAAACTTCTACATAAGGACGTTGGTATTTATAGGATTTCAGGAACATTCCAAAGCCTTCCTTTGCGAACATTTTTGCCTCCTCCATTTGTCCCAATTCCTTTAATAAAACTGCTTTGTGATAATAGCCATCTGCCCCCTTAGCATTGTATTTAATTACTCGATTAAAATCCTCCAAAGCCCCCTCCGTATTCCCTTGCGCTTTTCGCACCAATCCTCTATACATAAAAGTATACACATCCACCCAATCCTCTCCTGCGGTTTTGGTAATTTCATCAATATATTTATCAAATTCCGCTTCTGCTGTAGCGTACTCCTTCAGTTGTTTATAGGCCAAACCGATTAGGAAATGAATGTTTTCGCCTTTGGGAGCATCCATGAAATTGGGGGTAAAAGCATCGTAGGTCTTAAACGCCTCAATTGCTCCTTCATAATCTCTTAAAAAATAGAGGCGCATATATCCCAAAGTTCCTGACCAAGTTTCTGGGTCTAAAGCTACTGCTTTATTCAACATCGTATAACCTTCATGATGCAAACCTCTTTTATTATAAGCAATCGACTTTGCTCGCCAAGCTGCTGCTAGTTCAGGATCGGCTTCTAGGGCTTTGGTCAAATAATAATGTTCTCCAGCTCTGCCTTGACCATATTTTGTCGCAGTATCAAAAAAGGCATGAGCAATGCTGTCTCGTTCTTCCTTGGGCATGGATTCATAATCATAAGCTGGATTTTGCTGGCAACTGCACCAATAAACCAGCAGGAGTAGTGGTAATAATCGTTTGAGCATTTTCTTGTTTTTTAGTTGTAATGTAGCATAGTGTAAAATAATGACTGTCTATTTCGGTCAAGGTAAAATCTCCACTACTTGACCATCCTTGATTTTGTAGGATAAATAAACATAAGAGTCATAAATAACTCCATCATCCTTACCTTCCATTCTCAATAAACCTTTGGCAGGAATCCAGTCTTTTAAATCTTTGGTCAATCGAATTAATTGCTCAGAAATCTCTGTCTTAAAAGGTGTTTTTTGAAAATCTTTATCCACTTCGTAAACCTTATACCAACCTGGTTCTCCTTCACAATTCACCACAAAGCGAATAGTCAAATAACCATTTTGGCTTTTATCTTCAATGGGTTTGTAATTCGCCAAAATGTATTGTTTAATTGCTTTTCGGTCTCCCTTATATTGGGTATTTTTCGCAAAATTATAGTATTGGAAAATCTTTGCTTCATCACACACTTCATAAGTATCCCCTGCTTCTTTCCAAGCAGGATCAAAATCTCCGACCTTCCATTTTGAGTCAAAAGGCTGTTCTTCTACCGTTTTTCCACAAGAAGCTCCAATTAGTAGGATTAATAAAGCAATGGAACTGGGGAATAGTATTTTTTTCATAGCGATCAATATAAATGAAGATGACAGGACAACAATAAATATTGCCCTGTCATTGAATAAAAAATCAACAATCTTTTAAAAAAACAGAATAATTATACATGAAGTTGAAACTGATTCGAGCTTTAACACTCGTTAACTATATTTTTAGTTAAAGCTTAACTCCTTCAAGCAACATTAGTTACCTAAATCATCAAATGCAAATCACCAAATTCATGCCACCAATATTTATTTTGGATAGCTGCTTCGTAAGTAATTGCTAGATGTTGCCTTCCTGCTAATGCTTCGAGCATGAGTAAGTGAGAAGCTTTGGGTTCATGAAAACCAGTCATTAGTCCATTGACCGCCTGAATGCCTGTTTGGGGAGTGATAAAAATATCTGTCCAGCCTTTTTGAGCTTGGGTAATGCCTTGATTCGTGGCTGTTTCTAAGGCTCGAACAACTGTTGTCCCTACTGCAATAATTCGCTTTTGCCTTTTGCGTGCTTCATTCAATAGGTAAGCAGTTGTTTCTGGTACTTCAAAATATTCGGTATAGGGTCTTTCATTCCATTCTATACTAGCCACGCCAGTATGTAAGAGTATGGGCAAAATGAGTATGCCTTTGGCAACGAGTTGGGTGATGAGTTCTGGGGTAAAAGCACGTCCAGCAGAAGGCATTTCTGCGCTGCCCATTTGTTGAGCATAAGCCGTCTGGTAGTAGCTTGCTGGATAATTAGCCTTCGCTTGGTTATAGCGTATAGGCACCCCGTATTTTTGTAAATAATTTTCTACGTTTATAGACAAGTCAAAAGTGGCTTTCCAGAGTTGAAGGTGTTGATCTGAAGTATGGGTATAATAAGGAGCTGTTAATTGCAGTCGCCCTCCTCCACGTAATTGGATGTATTGTCCTTCCTTGGCTTCTGTATAACGCTTTGTCTCCTCCCCTTCCAACTGTCGCAACTCAATCACCCATTCCTTTTCCTTGATTTTGGTAGATAAATGCACTCGAACAGGTATATCTCCCTCCACCAAAACCCCTTCCAAAGCTGCTTTGAGCGTCCCACTAGTATTGATGACCAATACATCTCCTGCTTCTAAATAATCACTCAATTGCCTAAACACACTATGATACACCTTATCCGTTTGTAGGTTCGATACCATTAAGCGAACATCATCTCTATTTAGCCCTCTTTCTTCTGTTGGGATAGATTGTTCTAAGTTTTTTGGTAAATCAAAATTTAAGGGTAGGACTTGAGCTTGTACTGGGATATTTGCTTGTAACATGGTCATGGTTTTAGGTTTTGGTGGTTAAGAAATAGCTTATGTGAAATCTAGATTTGAATGTATATAACTTATTGCTCCCCTTGATTACTACTGAATCTTCTTTTCCTTGATGAAAAGAAGCAAAAATCAAGACTGTATGGATTTCTTAACGTCAAAATCTCCTTCAAAATCCTACACAAAATAAACTCGCTGCGCTCAAACAGTATTTTGTGCTTAACGGATTTTAAAGGGATTTTGCCTAAAATCCATAAGGTCGTTTCAAGAAAAAGAAGCAAGACTTAAAGGAATGGCATAAAGTCATCTTTAATTTGCTTACAATTGCTTCTAATCTAAATAGCAACAGTCAAAGCTTTCACCAACTCCTCCTGAGTGTATCTTTTAGAGTCAAAATCCTGCTCGATCAAAGCTAGGAAAGTGGGGATGCGTTCAATGGGGAGTGGGCGATCTGTAATGTCTTCTCCTGGAAAGGCTTCCTGATGCATTTGCGTTCGCATATCACCTGGATCGACGGCAAATACTTTCCATTGTGGGTTTTCTTTGCCTAGTATGGCGGTCAAATGATCCAAACCTGCTTTACTAGCTCCATAACCGCCCCAGCCTGCATAAGCATTCACCGCCGCATCACTACTAATATTGATAATCCTAGCTCCTGCTTTCAAATAAGGCTTTAGCTTTTGAATTAAAGATAAAGGGGCAATTACATTCGTATGGAAAATAGCATGTATCGCCTCTATAGGATAATCTAATAAATGAGGTTGTGGAGATGCGCCTAGTGTACTAGCATTATTCACCACTAAATCTACTTGTTGCCAGCCTAGTCTTTCGATCCGTTCTGGTATTTGTAGGAGGTGAATTTCGTCAATTATATCTCCAGAAATGGCTTCTACTGTTGTCCATTCTTCAAGGATTCTTTGAGCTGCTAAGAGTTTTTGGGTATTGCGTCCATTAATCAGTAGGTGCCAGCCTCTTTTGGCTAATGCTTTGGCTAGTTCTAAGCCTAATCCTCTTGATGCGCCTGTGATGATCGCTGTTTTGATTTGTGTGGTAGTCATAATGATTTGTTTTTGTGAATGATTTTATGTTATTAACTTATACTACAAAGGTATCCCATCCTGCACACACACGCATCTGGCACAGGTATAGTTTTTATACTGGACTTTAGTACAGGT
>JAHDFT010000002.1:41063-43106 GCA_020628015.1 Bacteroidota bacterium | reverse complement strand
GGAAATGGATCATCACAAAAATTACTATGGCATTCTGTCAAAACATCTTGCATCTTGGCGAACTGACATTGTGTAAAACGATTTCGTGGGCAATCTAACCAAGGATTATAGCCCATTAGATTGTCCATATCTGGATTAAAGTTACCATTACCATTATAGGCACAAGGATCTAATCCTGGACATATACTTGTATAAGGATTGGCTTTATTACAGTCACAGTCTGGATCTGTTACTTGACAGAAATTGCCATCTTGATCAATATTCAATCTTGGATCAGCGGGAGTATCACAAATCATATCTCCTGCGGTAGCACAATTACTGCCATTTGATAATTCTGCATTGCTGTTATTATAATCTCGGTGCGTATGAAAAAGTCCTAGAACATGTCCCATTTCATGGGCAATAATGGAAGGAACAGAAGGGAAATATTGATTACTCAAAGTTAAACGTTGTGGACCTCCAGGCATATAAGCCATTCCACTATAATTATTCCCACACCGTCTTACTGCTCCAGTAATAAAAATATTCATCACATTAACGACCATTAATGCTTCTAAATCTTGTTCTTCATTTGCTCCACCACACATAGAGTTTTCATCTATATTGTATAATGCATTGCTTACTAGATTTCCTCCCCTTCTTGGTGGGTCTGCTTGAAAAAACTCAATATTTCCAAAACCATAAGCTTCATTCATAAACTGAAGAACGGTTTCTATTTCACTATCAGTAATCGAACCGTCGCCTTGTGTATTGGTAATAATAGAAAATTGCAAAGGTATACGCCAAACACAACCAGTTGTAGATAAATTGCAATCCCTACAAGGACTTGAAGGCCCATAGCAATCAGAACTATAACTGCATGTGCCTGAGGATTTGGTCAAAAAAGTGGCAACTTCTTTGCTTTCAAGAATGGCGCATTCTTCTTGTGCATAGGTGCTAAAATCTAAGGTAATAAAAATAGTGAATAGACATAAACGGATGACTAATGACATAGAAACTTTAGTTTTTAAGGAGTTGAGTTATAGGATATGGTAAATGAAATAGGCAACAAGTAAAAATAAACATACCCCCACTCTATAACATACAGATAAACAAATCGTACAGAGTAGATAATATCTCAAAGGTGAGCAATGATAAATACAATCAGTATTTTTAACTTGTTACTAAATAAAGTAGCTATTCTTCCCCCATTCCTTTTACTCTAAATAGAGCTATTTTGTTACAGATCATCCATTTATAAACAATAACCTTGCTAGACTTATCTCGTTTATGGAATAAAAAAAAATCTAAGCTCTAATGGCTTAGACTTATTAGATATACATTAATTATAGCTTAAAAAGCACGATTAATAATATTAAAACAAAAAATATAACACTTTAACTATAAATTTTTTATACAAAATAAAAAAGTTTGGACAATGCTAGTTTCAGTAAAAAGATATACTAAGTAAACAGTAAGAACACTTTTACATAAAAAAATTCCTTATTATTTTTATTGTCCATTAATTGTAATAATCCTACTACTTCCTTTTCTGTATTTAATATCATTGATTATTACCTCTACATCATTATTTAGTAAAATAGCAATTTTAGAACGATTGACTGTATTATTTCGATATTGAATTTGTAGTCTATTTTCTCCAATATACTGCCAATCCAGTTCACTAGCAGGAAAAAGATGTCCACTACTTCCTACAAGTGTCACAGGTAAACTCGTATCCACTACTAGAAAGCAGATACTTTGATAAGCTTTTAGAGAAAAACTTTCTCCACTATTATACAGCAAAAAGTTTTTATTTTGGAAAAAGCGATAATGAGGATGTGTATCAGGAAGTGTGATAAAAAACTCGGTTTCGTTTGTATTTACTAAGGTCAAATATTTTAAGTCACCAATCCTAAACTGTATGGTATACAGCCCTTCATCTTGCTCTACTTTGATAATTTCCTTTTCCCTTAATGGAAACTGTGCTTGGTATAATTCAAGGGTTGTTGCATCGTATTCGTTAATATTATCCGATATAAATTGAAGATTACCAAATATTTG
>JAHDFT010000002.1:32796-40963 GCA_020628015.1 Bacteroidota bacterium | reverse complement strand
TCAAAAATTTGATTAAATACTTTTTGTAGATAATCTTGGACTTCAGGGTTATAAATATCTAATACATACATCCAACTTTTCCAAAGTGCATTATAAGCAGCTTTAACCATCTTTCCTGCTTCATCTCTCTGTATCCAGTCAGGATGCTGTCTATATAAAATGGATTGATGTTGACAAATAAAAGGTGCTAACCACAGACCAGCGTTATAACCTTTTTCTTGAATTCTTTCCCTTAAAATAGATAAGCCATTGGGAAACTTTCGATTGCTAATTAACCAGTCACCTACGGCATGTTGCCAACCATCATCTATTTGAAACAACTCAATAGGTAGTTGTTTTTGATGAAAGGCATTTAGATTTTCCTGAATAATAGATTCATTAATATCAGTATAATAGTGATACCAGCTTGTCCAGCCTGCAACGCCCTCTTTAGGTGCTTGGAAATACTGCTTTAAACGCTCATTAGGAGTCCAATCCCACAAGGTCCAATAACGATCTACAATTTTCTTTTCCGTTCCTCGTAATAAGACAATATCCATTACCTTCAGAGCTTCTTTCAAGTACAAACCTGTTATTTCCTTTGTGATTTGTAATGTACCGCTATATAAATCTGTGATAATAATGGTATAAGCATTGCGCTCATCTAAGGAACCAACTAAAAAATAATCCTGCTGACTTTGATTAATTAAAGCATAAGTCCAACTATGAAAAATGCCTTTTTTGGTGGGATAAACATACTTAGAATAATCTCCAAATTGGTTAAATAAATGTTTCCCTATTTTTCCTATACCCTGCATTCCATCTCTAATTGAAAACATTTTTGTTTCCGTCCAAGATTGATACCCGTTAGCTAATACTTGATCTTCTTGTGTCAAAATGTCCTTTAGTTGTAATTCAAGTTTTTCTAAATGAATCACACAACCCTTGTCAGGTTCTATACTTACTTCTATATTCGTCTCTATTGTAGCCTCATGATAGTGTATATGTAGAGATAAATGATCTAGCTTAATTATTGTTTTGAAAGGCGCATCTATAAGTTGTTGGTAAGACTCTTTTTCGACTTGATATTGAATAAACAGTTGCACAGTTGTAATGGATTTAGCTTTATACAAAATTCAATAATGAATATCATAGGAACGAGTGAAAAATAAGTACTAAATTTTGCTTAGAGAAATTTGAAACTAGACGAGGCAAAAAACGTAGCCAATACAGCAGGGGGCGGCATTGGCGAGGTCTTTTAACGAAGTATAGCATTAAATTTATCAATTAAAATTGTAAGTGATGGAACAGAAATAAATTCGGCCATATCCCTTATTATTTAGCCTAATACTTCGTTGCAAAAATATCACGTACATTCCATGTATGCTCTATTTTTGCGCCTTGTCTTAGACTAAATAATTAGCAGAATATTTTGGCCTAATTTATTTCTAATCCATCACTAAATTATTTTTTACTGTTCCATATAAAACCAGATGGGCTTTGTTGATAATACTTATTATTCAATTTTGTATTAGGATATAGAATAGGAAATGGATAACTACTAATAAAAAACGTGTTGTGAGTAATACATTGATTTATTGTAGGATTTACAAACTACAATAAATGTATCACTAACAACACGCACAATAGATACTTATTTCACTTTAGATAAAACAATACTTGCTTCAAAGCAGTAAAATAAGTATTTCGCTTCTATGATAGAAAAACTTATTTCAATTTACGTTTCACTTCAATTTCTTCATATCCTTCAATAACATCTCCCATTTTTATATCATTGAAGTTTTTGATACCAATACCACACTCTTGACCAGGTAATACATCTTTCACATCATCTTTAAAACGTTTCAAAGACGATATTTCTCCTGTATACACTACAATTCCATCTCTCAATAAACGTATTTTGGTATCTTTATTCACCTTACCTTCTGTAACAAAGCAACCCGCAATTGTACCCACCTTGGAAATCTTGAAGACTTCTTTCACTTCGATATTACATACAAATCGCTCTTCGACTTTTGGTTGCAACATGCCTTCCATTGCAGACTTTATCTCTTCGATAGCATCGTAAATAATCGAGTAAAGACGAATTTCGATGTTCTCTTGTTGAGCATTTCTACGTGCATTTGGTGTAGGTCGTACTTGGAAACCAACAATAATCGCATCAGAGGCAGAAGCTAATAATACATCAGATTCCTTAATGGCACCAACAGATCTGTGGATAATTTTCACTTGAATTTCTTCTGTAGAAAGTTTCAAGAGTGAATCACATAATGCCTCTACTGAACCATCCACATCTCCTTTCACAATCAGGTTGAGTTCTTGGAAATTACCTAGAGCCAAACGTCTACCAATTTCATCAAGGGTAATGTGTTTATTGGCTCTCTGCTGCTGTTCTCGAACAATTTGCTCTCTTCTGAGAGCTATTGCTCTTGCTTCTTGTTCTGACGGCATCACCCTTAACCTATCACCAGCTTGTGGCGCACCATTCAGACCAAGAATTAATACAGGTTGTGCAGGTCCTGCATGTTTCACGTTCGTTCCTCGTTCATTAAACATGGCTTTTACCCGACCGCTGTATTGCCCTGCTACAATTGAATCTCCAATTTCAATAGAGCCTGTTTGTACCAATATTGTTGTGGTATATCCACGCCCTTTATCTAAAGAAGCTTCAACTACTGTTCCGATACCATCTCTTTCTGGATTGGCTTTTAGTTCTAACATTTCTGCTTCTAGAGAAATTTTCTCTAATAGCTCATCAACGTTTGTCCCAAACTTTGCAGAAATCTCTTGAGATTGATAAGTACCTCCCCAATCCTCTACAAGTAGATTCATATTTGCCAATTCTGTCTTAATCCTTTCAGGATCAGCATCTGGTCGGTCAATCTTGTTGATTGCAAAAATCATTGGTACATCTGCTGCTTGTGCGTGACTAATTGCTTCCTTGGTTTGTGGCATGATACTATCATCCGCAGCAATAACAATTACCGCAACATCTGTCAATTTCGCACCTCTAGCACGCATGGCAGTAAATGCCTCGTGACCTGGTGTATCTAAGAAGGTAATTTTCTTACCTAACTCATTCGTAACTTCATAGGCTCCAATGTGCTGGGTAATTCCACCTACCTCACCAGCTACAACATTTGCTTCTCTGATATAATCCAGAAGCGAAGTTTTACCATGATCTACGTGTCCCATAATGGTCACAATTGGAGATCGCTCTCTTAGTAAATCTGGATCTTCTTCGATCTCTTCTTCAAAGATGTCATCTTCTTCAGCAACACTAATGAACTCTACTTCATAGTTTAATTCATCCGCTACTAGTTCAATCACCTCTGCATCTAGTCTTTGGTTGATAGATACTATAATACCTAAATTAAAGCATATGGTGATAATCTTAGTTACTGATACATCCATCATTTTTGCCAGTTCATTAGCAGAGATGAATTCTGTAACTTGTATAAGATTCTTATTTACTTCTCCAACCTCTTCTTTACTAGCTGCCTGTTCTCTTTTCTGTCTTTTTAGTTTTGCACGAGTCGAACGTCCTTTAGAAGAACCAGACAACTTTGCCATTGTCTCTTTGATCTTATCGTGAATCTCCTTCTCAGAAACTTGGCTATCTTCTTGTTGTTTACCTTTCTTTTTCCTTCTATCATTTCGTCGTGACCTTCTATTTCCACCGCCACTACTATTATTGCTCCTATTTCTATTGGATCTATTGCTATCATTATTACCACCTTTGCCTGAAGAAGATCCCGAATTTTGTCCTTGTTTCTGTTCTTTATTCTTATCAGAAAGTTTAACAATTCTTTTCCGTCTTCTCTTCTTTTTCTCTCCTCCTTTATCAGAAGTAGCAGATAAATCAATTTTCCCAACTACTTTAGGCCCTTCCAACTTGGGTTTTACCACTCGCTCAATGTATTTCCCTCCCTCACCTTGTTGGTTATTTTTAGGTTGCTTTTTCTGCAACTTAGGACGTGGCTTATTACTTCGTCCTTCAGCACTTCCTGTAGCAGCATTAGGAGCAGCTTTATCCTGATCTTTTCGATTCACATTTGAATCTCCTCCTTTTCTCCTATTATTTCCCTGAGACTTATTTCGCCCATCACGATCTTGTTTGCCTTTTTTCTTTTTATCTGGTCTAGTTCTTTGATTAATTGAGTTTAAATCAATTTTATCAATCACTTTTACCTTGACCTGCTCATCATTCCCTCTTTTGCCTTTGTCTTCTGCTTTTGGTTCACTTCCCTTTCTCACATTCCCATCTGTTTTCGTTTTTTCTCCCAACACGACTTCTTTCTTTTTACCTTGTTGTCCTTGTTCTTGTTCTTGTTTTGGCTTACTAACTTCTTCCTTAGGATGATTATTAGTTTGTACTTTAGACAAATCTTTTTCAAGATTTTTCTGAACTACTTCTTTTTCCCGTTTTACAAGCTTACTCCCTTCTTCTTCTTTCTTTTTAGAACTGCCTTCATTATCTTTTGAATTAGTAGGCAAAACAGGTAAAACTGGCTCTTCTACTACAGCAGGCTTTTCTTTTTCTTGCGTGACCACTTTAAGTTCTTCCTTTGCCTCCTTCTTATCAATATCAACGGCAATAGATTTTTTTGGCTCACTTGACAACTCCTGCTCCTCTTTCTGCTTTGATAATTGCTCTTCCTTTTCAGGTAATTTAGCCTTTATTACTTTCTTTTCCTGTTCCAGATCTTGAACTTTCGGTTCAAGATCTGGCTTAGAAGTTTCTTCCACCTTCTTTTCATGACTTTCTTCAGTTTTTACAGTACTCTTATTTTGAGTATTAGTGGTAATTTCTGATTTAGGTGGTCGTTCTTCTTTAAGAAAGCTTTCTATAGCTGGCAATTCTTCGTGTTTAACATCTGAAGTAGTATCACTATAGTCTTTAGGTACAGCAATACTGTCCTTAATACTAGAGGATTGCTCTTCAAGTTCAGCTAAAACTTTATCCAAATTGGCCAAAGATGTTCCTTTGCCCTCATCTGGACTCACTTCTGAGCTGTTCTCCTGCTTCTTATTATCTATAGATGCAGGTTGCTGCTGTAGGTCGTTTTCTGCCTTTCCACCACCTTTTTTATTAGTAAGAGGAACTTCCTCTTCCTTTTTAACGGCTGGCTTATAATTGGCATCTAACTCGATATCTGAGCGTTTAGCTTTAAATTGGATAGAATCCGCTCGCTCTTTCAGCTTGATTTGATCTCTAAAATCTGCAATCAAGACATCGTACATCTCAGACGTAAGTTTAGTATTAGGCTTTGGTCTTTCTTCAATATCAAAGCCTTTCTTACGGAGATGTTGAGCAATTGACTCAATACCGAGATTGATTTCCTTAGCAACTTTCGTTATTCTAACTCCCTGTTTGGTTACTGTCATGAAAGAATTGTACTTCTCCTTTAAATAATTCTTAAATCTACTCAGCAATTTGGCTGAAGTTTATATTCGGTGTTAATATTAATAATACAACTATTTACACATGAAAATAAAGAGTGGGTGTATATTTACATACTTTCCACTTTGCTAATAATGAAAACAATGTGAAATATAGTTCCCCATTTACATTATCATCACTAATTATTATATAGTCTCTTAGTGCATTTTTGATGCTAGTAGTGAGTTAAGGCATTACAAGCAAAAGTGATTTTGCTTAGTAGAAAATAAATATACTTTTGTTTGATTAACAAAATTGTAAACTTATTTTTACTTGTACCTAAAGTAACAGTAAAAATATCTTCCTCATTTTGATTGCCCAATTGGACCCTATACTTCGAAAAAGCTTTACCGATGATCGTCGTATCGTCTACGTTTTTTGCCTCATCTAGTAGTGTCCAATTTGTCTAATCAAAATCGGGAACTCATTTTTCACTCGTTGCTAAATATCAAAGTAAATGAAAAATATAGTTTTATATTTCTTTGAACCTCAATATATTACTTCACATTCAATCAGTAATACCAACTATTTATAAATAGGAAGGTACTTTTGATTAATTTGCTTCTTAGTAACAAGCAAAAAATAAATTGGGCATCTTTGTTAGGAACAAGTGAAAAATAAGTTTACAGTTTTGATTAGGTAAATTTGAAACTAGACGAGGCAAAAAACGTAGGCAATGCAGGGCATTGGCGAGGCTTTTTAACGAAGTATAGTGTCAAATTTATCAATCAAAATAAAAAGTTATTTTTTTACTGTTCCTTAGGTTAATTTGTAGCTAGGCAAGGCAAAAAACGTAGGCGATGCGAGCATCGGCGAGGCTTTTTAACGAAGTATAGCGACAAATTAAACAACAAGATGTCGGTTTATTTTTTAGCTGTTACTTAGTAGTAAGTCAAGTAAAAAATAAGTACTAAATTTTGCTTAGAGCAATCTGACACTAGACAACACAAAAAGCATAATAGGCAATGCAAGGCATTAACGAGGCTTTTTAACGAAGTATAGTGGTAAATTAGTCAATCAAAATAATAATTTATTTTTTGACTGTTCCTTATCCTACTTTCGCATCTATAGTTGTAATAAACTTATCTATTCGTTTTAGTAACAAGCAAAAAACAAATTAGACATGTTTGTTCTGTTAATTTGTAGCTAGACGAGGCAAAAAACGTAGACGATGCGAGCATCGGCAAGGCTTTTTAACAAAGTATGGCTGCTAATTAACCAACAAGATGTCGGTTTATCTTTTAGCTGTTACTTAGTAGTATAATTTGTAGTTATCGCATTTCCAATAATAGAGGTGTACTCTTCTATTATTATTTTAGTCTTCAAATTCTGATTTTAACACATCTAGCACATCATCAACAGTTTCTTCTTCCAAATCAGAACGGCGAATTAAATCCTCTCTTGAAGTATCTAATACACTTCTAGCAGTATCTAAACCTACGCTTTTGAAAACATCTATGATCCACGGTTCGATCTCATCAGCAAATTCATCTAGCTCAATATCATACTCCTCATGCTCTTCTATATCTCGGAAAACATCAATTTCATAACCTACAAGTCTTGATGCTAACCTAATATTTACCCCACCTTTACCAATTGCTTTTGAAACTTCTTCTGGCTTTAGATATACGGCAACTCTTTTGGCTTCTTCATCAACATCCATAGAAACAATTTGAGCTGGTGTCAAAGCTCTTTGAATGAAGAGTCGAATATTTTGCGTATAATTAATAATATCAATATTCTCATTTCGCAATTCTCTGACAATTCCATGTATTCTTGACCCTTTCATCCCTACACATGCTCCAACTGGGTCGATACGATCATCAAAAGATTCTACTGCTACTTTGGCACGTTCTCCTGGGTCTCTTGCGATTCTTCTAATTGATATTACCCCTTCAAAAACTTCTGGCACTTCTAATTCAAGCATTTTTGCTAAAAATGCATTATCAGTACGAGATAAAATAATTCTGGGTGTATTATTTCTAAGTTCTACCTTTTTAACAACGGCGCGGATGGTATCTCCTTTTTTGTAATAGTCACTTTTTATTTGCTCTCCTCTTGGTAGGATCAACTCATTACTTTCATCATCTAAAACGAGCATTTCTCGTTTCCATATCTGATACACTTCTCCAGTAATGATATCTCCTACTCGATCACTATACTTTTTATATAGTTCATCTTTCTCTAGTTCAAGAATCCGAGAAATTAGTGTCTGTCTTGCTGCAAGAATTGCTCTACGTCCAAAATCAATTAGGGTGATTTCTTCATAAACCTCTTCCCCAACTTCGAAATCATCCTCAATTTTTACTGCTTGGGAATAGGGAATTTGTTGATTATAATCATCTACTTCCCCATCAGGCACAATTTCTCTTTTGCGCCAAATTTCTAAATCTCCCTTTTCTGTATTTACAATAATATCAAAGTTATCATCCGAGCCATATTTTTTTCTAAGAAGCGTTTTAAAAACATCTTCTAATACTTTCATCATTGTTGGACGGTCAATATTCTTATATTGCTTAAACTCAGAAAATGATTCGACTAAATCAATATTCCCTGCCATTTCTAAATCATTTTAATTAGCGTTAGTATAATGATAAAATATAATTATGGTTTTAT
This sequence comes from Bacteroidota bacterium, assembly GCA_020628015.1. GTDB lineage: Bacteria > Bacteroidota > Bacteroidia > Chitinophagales > UBA2359 > JAHDFT01. The sequence continues at coordinate 32,904 of JAHDFT010000002.1, read as the reverse complement.
CCTATGTCTTATTTTTTACCACTACAGAGCCACAAAGATTCTTTTTAACACATAAACACATTATAACTCACCTTGAAAATGCATATATGCCAAAAAGGAGTCAAAAAG
>JAHDFT010000002.1:0-32696 GCA_020628015.1 Bacteroidota bacterium | reverse complement strand
TAACAATGTCTATATAATAAAAAGAGGGGACACTTTTGTCCCCTCTCATTTTTCAATGCAAAGATAAATATAATTATTGAATTATGGAAGCATTACTAACAAACATCACCAATGTCGGTAAAAATACTTGATAGATTCAAGTAGTTTTACTAAACATTTCTATGGGATAATATTTGTCCAGATAACTAGGCACTAATGATTTAGTCATTAGTATTGTCACCTGTTGCTTCTGTATTCTCAGACGCATCATTATTTGTTCCTCCTTCTTGACTTTGAGCTTCCCCACCTTTCTTTCTTCCTCTTCTAGTTCTTCTTCTTCTAGTTTTACCACTAGATTCAGATTTAGATTTCAACATATTTTCATTAAAATCTACAAGCTCAATGAAGCACATTTCTGCATTATCACCTTGACGGAAGCCTGTTCGAAGAATTCTGGTATACCCACCTGGTCTATCACCTACTTTTTCCGCAATTACACCAAACAATTCTTTGATGGCCTCTTTGTCCTGCAATAATTTGAATGCCATTCTTCTGGAGTGCGTCGTATTTTCTTTACCTTTTGTAATGAGAGGTTCTACATATTTTCGTAAAGCTTTGGCCTTCTGTACTGTAGTAGTAATACGTTTATGTTTAATCAGAGAAATTGCCATATTAGCTAATAAAGCTTTTCTATGTTCTGATTTCCTTCCTAAATGGTTGAATTTTCTACCATGTCTCATCGCTCTACAATTTATTTTGTTTTATTTTTGATAAGTTGGATTATAATTCCGCAAATAATTATTTTAAATATCAAATCAATATTATTTGCGGAATTAATAGTGATTACTACTTCGAAAGATTATTATTTTCTCTCCTTCTAATGTGTATTAATTAAGTACAATAAAGATCAATTAATCTTCATCTAGTTTGTACTTGCTTAGATCCATACCAAAAGAGAGTCCTTTTTCGATAATCATATGCTCAATCTCCATTAATGATTTCTTTCCGAAGTTTCGGAATTTAATCAATGAGTTGGTATCATAAGTAACTAACTCTGATAATGTATTGATTTTTGCAGCTTTCAAACAATTGTAAGCCCTCACAGATAAGTCAAGGTCTTCTAATGGTGTTTTAAGTAGCTTTCGCATATGTAGGATATGTTCATCAACTATATCGTGATCATCTTCCGATTTAGTATCGAAGGTAATATTTTCATCAGAAATTAACATTAGATGTTGAATCAAAATCTTAGCAGCTTCTTTGATCGCATCTTCAGGATGGATTGTACCATCTGTTTTGATTTCAACAATTAATTTCTCATAATCGGTTCTTTGCTCTACCCTAGTATTTTCAACATGGTAGCGCACATTTCTAATTGGTGTATAAATTGCGTCAATAGGAATCATCCCATGAACCCAATCTTTTGGCTTATTTTCATCTGCTGGCACATATCCTCTTCCTTTACCAATTGTCAATTCAACATCTAAATTGACGGAAGATTCCATTTGGCAGATTACCAAGTCTGGATTGGTGACTTTGAAAGTTGCAGTATGCTTTTCAATATCACCTGCTTTGAATTCTGTTTGATTACTGACAGAAACAAAAATCTTTTCTGTTGAAATATCAGCATCTTTGACTACTTTTTTAAAACGAACTTGTTTTAATGCTAATACAATCTCGGTAACATCTTCTAATACACCAGTAATAGTAGAAAATTCATGATCTACACCAGCAATTTTAACACTCATAATAGCATATCCTTCTAAAGAGGATAATAAAACACGTCTAAGTGCATTGCCAATGGTTACTCCGAAACCAGGCTCTAAAGGTTTGAATTCAAAGGTACCTTCAAAGTCCGTTGTTTTCTGAGCAACAATTTTATCTGGTTTTTGAAATGCTAATAATCCCATAAAGTATTTTAGATTGTTATATAGATGAAAAGAATTTCCATGTAATAAAATGATCGTCTAATTACAACAAAGACTTACTGCATTTAGTTGAATGTGTCTTTTAAATCGCTCTAAATAACAGTATAATAACATCTATCCTATTACTTAGAATATAATTCCACAATTAACTGTTCGTTAATCTTTTCTGGAATACTTTCTCTATCTGGCATATTAATAAATGTGCCTTCCATAGCATCGTCATTCCAATCTAACCAAGAAAATTGCTTTCCTTTTTGATTGAGTGAAGTAGTAATTGCCTCCATAGATCTTGATTTCTCCTTAACGCTAATTCGATCACCAGGTTTTATCTGACACGAAGGAACATTAACAATCTTTCCATTGACTGTAATATGTCTATGAGAAACTAATTGACGAGCAGCTCGGCGAGTTGGCGCAAGTCCTAATCGAAAAACGACATTATCTAAACGGCTTTCTAGCAATTTAAGCAGGTTTTCTCCTGTCATACCTTGCTTTCGGCTTGCCTTTTTAAATAGGTTACGGAACTGACGTTCTAAAACACCATAAGTATATTTCACCTTTTGCTTTTCCATCAACTGAGTACTATATTCTGTACTTTGCTTACGTCTTTTAGATGGTCCATGCTGTCCTGGTGGATACTTTCGCTTTTCGAAATGCTTATCATATCCAAAGATAGCTTCACCAAATTTTCTAGCAATTCTTGTTGTAGGTCCTGTGTATCGTGCCATAGGAAATCAAGAAATTATTTATGTATGATCTTATTTTATTACCAAATACATCAACAATACAAACAAAACGGATTTCATGATTTTATCTCATATTGTTTAAATAGAAGCGAAATCAACAATTTTATTTGTCTTTACAATAAATAAGTCAACTTCTATATTTATTATTGTTGTGTCTGCAAAGTTTGTATGCTTTTCTAATGGAAACACATACACTCTTTACTTATAAAAGAAAAACAGTCACAAAAAGTCAAATACCCATAATAGATAATAGGTACTTATCAATTCGTTTAGCGACTCTTTATACTCTTCTTCTTTTAGGTGGTCTACATCCATTATGTGGCAATGGAGTTACATCCCGAATAATTGTCACTTCAATACCACTATTATTGATTGTACGAATTGCAGCTTCTCTTCCAGAACCAGGTCCTTTCACATAAACTTCAACTCTTTTTAATCCTGCATCAGCAGCTACAGAAGCAGCATCCTGGGCAGCTATTTGGGCAGCATAAGGTGTGTTCTTTTTAGAACCTCTAAATCCTGCCTTCCCTGCTGATGCCCAAGAGATAGTTTGTCCAGTAGCATTAGTGAAGGTTATGATAATATTATTGAAGCTGGCACGAATGTATGCACGTCCTTCTGCTTCAACTTTAACAACCCGTTTTTTTACAATCTTTCTTCTTGACTTAGCCATATAACTAATATCGTTTTGCTCAAAATAGCGATTACAAAATTCTAATTAATTCGAGTAATAAGTAATCTTTTTATAAGGCTACTTATTCTTGGTTGATATAAAGTATCTAGTTCTGTCAAGACCAAATTATTTTGATATTTGAATAGAAAGTAGACCTTTGAATAATTATTTATTTATAATCATAAATAAATAATTATTAAGCAACCAAATGGATTTTAAGCTTACTTAGTTGCTTTCTTCTTACCTGCAACTGTTTTACGTTTACCTTTTCTTGAACGAGCATTTGTACGTGTACGCTGTCCTCTTAAAGGTAGACCTTTTCTGTGTCGGATTCCTCTATAACAACCAATATCCATTAAACGCTTAATATTTAGATGGACTTCACTTCTCAACTCTCCTTCCACAGTATATTCATCACCAATAATCGTTCTGATCTTAGTAATTTGATGATCATCTAGGTCTCGAACCTTAGTGTGATGATCAATCTCTCCTTTATCCAATATTTCCTTTGCTCTAGTGCGACCAATACCATAGATATAAGTCAATGCAATAAAGCAAGGCTTGTTTTTTGGTAAATCAACTCCTGCAATACGTGCCATAATTATCCTTGTCTTTGTTTAAACTTAGGATTCTTCTTATTAATTACATACAACTTTCCCTTCCTTTTCACAATTTTACAATCGCTACTCCTTTTCTTAATAGAAGCTCTAACTTTCATGATAAAATGGTTTTATCCTTAGGCAATAAAAAATCATATTACCTTCAAAAGGTGGCGAGAAATATAATTATTTATATGAGAATATAGACAACTATACTTTTCTTATCAATAAATGGAAAAGTTAATTCAGGATGGTCTCTAAAACAGAATAATTCTGGTGTCTTATTTTATTTATGATTGATCCTTATTACTTTTACCTTTTAGTGCAAAAATTATATTATTACTACATTTACTGAAGTCAAAATTTGTAATAGTAAAGTAGTACCTATATCGTTTTATGGCACTTTTTTACTTGTATCTGTACGTTATTCGTCCCTTAGATAAGTCATAAGGAGACATTTCTACTGCGACCCTATCGCCTGGAAGAATTCGTATATAATTCATTCTCATTTTTCCAGCAATGTGGCTAATAATTTCGTGTCCATTTTCTAGTTGGACTCTAAATTTGGCGTTACCCAAAGATTCTGTGACTAATCCGTCTTGTTTGATTAAATCTTGCTTGGCCATATAATTTTTTAGTGGTCAATAAAATAGAATAGAATATTGTAACAAATACAAGCCGCCATTCGTTTAAAACGACTGCAAATATCGTAATTTTTTCTTAAAATTTAAGCAATTGAGGTTAATTCTTTATTATTTTTTATAGCAGCCTCTGTAAACTCAAAGGTAGAAAGGATATCTGCCTTTCCTTTTCTTACTACCACACTATGCTCAAAATGTGCAGAAGGCTGTTTATCTGCGGTAATAATCGTCCAGCCATCAGAAAGTTTGTTGACATTTCTGGTGCCAAGATTAATCATCGGCTCAATAGCCAAAACTAAGCCATCTAGTAATTTCACTCCTCGCCCTCTCTTACCGAAATTAGGCACTTCTGGACCTTCGTGTAATTGTCTGCCTACTCCGTGTCCTACAAGCTCTCTAACAACACCATAGCCATGCTTACGCTCACAATGTTGTTGTACTGCAAAACTAATATCTTCTAATCGCTTTCCTACAACAGCTTGTTCAATACCTAAATATAAAGCCTCTTTAGTAACCTCCAATAGTTTCTTGGTTTCAGGAGCTATTTCACCTACACAATAAGTGTAAGCAGAATCTCCATAAAACTCATTCGCTAATACTCCACAATCAATTGATATAATATCACCTTCTTTAAGTTCATAATCACTAGGCATACCGTGTACAACAGCCTCATTGACTGAGATACACAAAGTATAAGGGAAACCTCCATATCCCTTAAAGCCTGGTACTGCGTCATTATCTCTTATGAATTCTTCTGCAATTTGATCTAAACGAATGGTTTTTACTCCTGGTCGAATATAAGGCACCACAGTAGCGTGCGCCTTACTCACTAATAAGTTACTATGTCGCATTAAAGCAACCTCTTCATCCGTTTTGTAGAATATATTTTTCTTCGTTGACCTCAAATTTTTATCTTTTTAGAGGTAAATAATTACAAAAAATAATGTCTCTTATATAAAGAGAGAGTTTTCTAAGTAAGAGAAACAAAGCACATCTATAAAACTAATCATAGATTACTATTTCTTTACCTAGAAAACTCCTTTCTAATTTACTTTTATTTTGTTTTACTATCCCTAATAATCTTATAAAATAATTTTTAGTGATTGTGTGTTTCCACAGTATTTTTTTAATAAAACAAATTAATATCAGATTAAGTTGATCTTAGATCTAAGATCAAGCTAACTATTTTAATTATTAGATTAGTGTCTATTTATTATACACTTGCCCCAACTGCTTGCCCTCGTCCTTTAATTCTTGCTCCTCCCTTCATCAAGCCATCATAATGACGCATTTGTAAATGCGTATCAATTTGACTTAAAGTATCTAACATTACTGCTACCAAAATCAATAGAGATGTTCCTCCATAGAATGTAGCAAATTGAGTATTAACTCCAGCAAGCATCGCAAAAGCAGGCAAAATAGCAACTAACCCTAAGAAGATTGAACCAGGTAAAGTAATTCTTGATAATACATTATCAATAAATTCTGCTGTCTTTCTTCCTGGCTTAACGCCTGGAATGAATCCACCATTTCGCTTCATATCATCTGCCATTTGAGTAGGATTGATGATCAAAGCTGTATAGAAATAGGTAAAGAGTACTACCAATAAAAATAATGCTCCATTATACCACCAAGAAGTGTAGAATGCTCCTGACTGCATACTTTGCATCAAGGCAGAATCAGGAAATAACTGTGCAACAAAGGAAGGAATAAACATCAAAGCCTGTGCAAAGATGATAGGCATTACTCCTGATGCATTCACTTTTAGTGGGATATAATTTCTAGTACCTCCATATTGACGATTCCCTACAATTCTTTTTGCATATTGAACAGGTATTCTTCGTACACCCTGTACCAACAAAATACAGAGGAATACAATGACTACAAGGAAGACCATTTCTAGTAAGAACATAACAGGCCCACCACTTGTTACATCATTCCATTTAGAGGTAAGTTCTGCAACAAAGGCGAAGGGTAAAGTAGCAATAATTCCGACTGTAATCAGAATAGAAATACCGTTACCAATACCTTTATCCGTCATTTTTTCACCTAACCACATACAGAAAACAGTTCCACCCGTAAGGACAATGACCGTTGAAAGGCTAAACAAGAAGGCACTTTCAACAACAATGGCTTCTCCGGCAATAGATCGTAAGTATGTAATGTATCCTATGGATTGTAGAGCAGTAACCGCAATAGTTAAATAGCGGGTCATCTGTGTAATCTTTTTTCTACCACTTTCACCTTCTTTTTGCAACTTTTGGAAGTAGGGAACAGCCAAGGTCAGTAATTGCATAGCAATCGAAGCTGAGATATAAGGCATAATCCCTAGCGCAAATATAGAAGCTCGTGTAAACGAACCTCCCACAAACATATCAAGAATACCTAGAATACCTCTATTAGCTGAAGAAGCTAATGCACTTAATTTATAAGGATCTACACCAGGAATTACAATAAAGGAACCAATTCTGTATATAAGAATCAGTCCTAAAGTAATTAAAATTTTTTGGCGTAAATCATCAATTTTCCAGATATTCTGTAAAGTTGTTATGAACTTTTTCATAAGAAATAAAATTGACTGATACACTCAATGAATTACCACACTAAACCATAAGTTGTAGTGGGCTTTCTGAACCTTCGCTTCGCATGAATTTTACTACATTAGTAGTAGTTAGTCAGCGACTGCTGGAAAGACCTCTCGAAAATATTGTTGTGTTTTGTATTGAATTTTAAGATACAAATATCCTAAAATTGCACTATAATCACATTATCAATTTAAATCGAAGGTCTCAAAAAAGTATATCGAAAGTAAAGATCCGAAAAGTTAGCTCGACAAAGCTAACTTTTTTCATCCTACATTGAACAGCGTTTTACAGAGAAATTTAAATGCTTGATTATTTAAATTTCAGCATAAATTTTTCGGAAGAAATTGTAAAACAATAATAATCTACTAGAGATAGTAATAATGCTATTCTCCTAATTATGTATAATTATTGATACAATCTGCTTACCCTCCTATAATAGAAGCTGTTCCGCCTGCCTCTTCAATTGCTTTTTTAGCAGTCTCGCTAAAAGCATGTAAAGTAATATTTAAAGGTCTTTTTAGTTCTCCTTTTCCTAATACTTTTACTCGATCTGTCTTTTTCACCAATCTAAGTTCTCTCATTTTTTCAAACGAGATCTCTGAAAGGTCATGCTTTTCGGCTAGATACTGTACTTTTTCCAAATTCAGTGCCACATATGCTACTCTAGTAGGATTATTGAATCCCCTTTTAGGTAAACGCATTTGAATAGGTGTTTGTCCACCTTCATGAGCTCTCTTTTTAGAGTATCCAGATCTTGACTTAGCCCCTTTATGTCCACGACTAGCGGTTCCACCAGATCCTGAACCTTGTCCTCTTGCTCTTCGCTTATTTTTTCTGACAGAACCTTTTGCTGGTTTCAGATTACTTAGTACACTCATTATTATAAATGTTCTACTGTTACTAAATGTTTGACTTTATTAATCATACCCTCAACTTGCGGGGTAAGTTCATGCTCCACAGACATATTTATCTTGCGTAGTCCTAGAGCTTCAAGCGTAGCTTTTTGCCTTTTAGGTCTATCAATTTTACTCTTTTTCTGTGTAACTCTGACTTTAGCCATGATTCTAGTATTGAAATATTTTACTACAACTTTTTAACGTATAAGCTTTGGAAAAGCACCATACCTATTTCCTCATGTAGTAAAGTATATAGTTGTATATGATTTTTAAAGAATAATATATAATTGAAGAAGTGTTTAGTTGTAACTAAACACTTCCTTTATCTTATTATCCGTTAAATACTTGATCTAAAGTAATTCCTCTTTGTTTTGCAACGGTAATAGGATCACGCATCAATTGTAAAGCTTTTATTGTTGCTTTAACAACATTATGCGGATTGGAAGACCCTAATGATTTTGCAATAACATTTTTAACGCCTGCACTCTCCAAAACGGCCCTCATCGCACCTCCTGCAATTACCCCAGAACCTTTAGAAGCTGGTCGAAGTAATACTTTTGCTGCACCATACTTAGCATATTGCTCATGAGGAATTGCCCCATTTCGCACATTCACCTGCACAAGATTTTTCATTGCATCATCTTTCCCTTTATCAATCGACTCTGTTACTTCTCTTGCTTTCCCTAAACCATGCCCTACGATTCCTTCACCATCTCCAACAACTACAATAGTTGCAAAACTAAAAGTTCTACCCCCTTTAGTTACCTTAGCAACTCGATTGACGTTTACCACTTTGTGCTTCAGCTCAAGATCACTAGCTTTAACTCTTTTAACATTAACTTTTGCCATAACGAGTAATGTCGTATTTTTAAATTATTATATTAGAATACCAATCCACCTTCTCTTGCTCCATCAGCGAGTGCTTTGACTCTCCCGTGGTAAAGGTAACCACCTCTATCAAAAACTACAGATTTTACACCAATAGCTACTGCTTTTTCGGCCAATGCTTTACCCACTTCTTTAGAAATTGCTTCTTTTGTTCCATCAGCACTTACTTTTCTGGAAGAAACGGAAACAATTGTATGACCCTTTTGATCGTCAATAATCTGTGCGTAAATATATTTATTACTTCTGAATACTGCTAATCTTGGTCGATCACTATTTCCAGAAATCTTATTACGGATTTTATACCGAATTTTCTGTCTTCTTATTTGCTTTTTTGAAGGCATAACCCTAAAATATTTTAAAAACGATAAACAAAGATTACTTAGAAGCAGTCTTACCTGCTTTTCTCCTCAACTCTTCTCCTACAAACTTGATACCTTTACCTTTATATGGTTCTGGTTTTCTGAAGGATCGAATTTTAGCTGCAACTTGTCCAACCAATTGTTTATCAATACTTTCTAAAGTAACCAATGGATTCTTTCCTTTAACCATTTCAGTACTCACTTTAACTTCATTAGGCACAACAAAATAAATTGGATGTGAATAGCCTACTTGTAGTTCTAGCACTTGACCTTTATTATTGGCACGATATCCAACCCCAACCAGTTCTAACTCCAATTTATAACCTTCAGAAACACCTTTAATCATATTATTGATTAAAGATCGATAAAGTCCGTGCATTGCTCGATCTTTCTTAAGCTCAGAGCTTCTTGTCACTTTAAGTTCTCCATCTTCAATATCAATACCAATACTAGGGCTTATTTTTTGCTTCAACTCACCCTTCTTACCTTTAACAGTAACAATATGTGTATCTTTATCTACTTTTACATCAATACCACTTGGAATTGGAATGGGTAATTTACCTATACGAGACATGGTTTGGTAATTTTCAATTTAACTATCAAAATGAAATAGTAAACATTACTTTTTCATTCAAAATATGGTAGATTTTTTCTACCACAATTCAATTTACTTATACTCGTTCCTTACTTTTTTGTAGGATTAGTTGACTACTTTTTATATTAGTAGACAAGACATAATACCTCTCCACCTACATTTTCCTTTCGAGCTTCTTTATCTGTCATCACACCTTTGGAAGTAGATACGATAGCAATTCCGAGTCCATTTTTCACCCTTGGAATTTCATCAGATCCCTTATACTTTCTTAATCCAGGCTTGCTATATCTTTGCAATTTAGTAATTGCAGGAATTTTAGTTACTGGATCGTATTTTAGTGCAATTTTGATTACACCTTGTCCATTAGGTGTATCTTCAAATTTATATCTGAAGATGTATCCTTTCTCATAAAGTATTTCAGTAATACGTTTTTTGATTTTAGATGCAGGAATCTCAACAATTCTATGCTGCGCCATGATCGCATTACGCACACGCGTCAGGAAATCGCCTATAGGATCAGTTATAGCTGACATAATATTCTATTATAGAGTATTCTTTAGTAAAAATAGCTCATCAAGCCTGCTTATATTATATATATTGGATTTGATGAGGGGTAAATAATCAATATAATAAGCTATTGCCGTATTGAGTATTTTACCTTTTCTATTATTTTATAAATGCATTTTATAAAAATGCGAGTGCAAAATTAATAATAATAATTGAGAATTAGTAACTCTATTCTATAGTAATCCTTTTAAAGGGCTTAATTTATTCTATAGAATTTTACTTCTATTATATTATTACCAACTTGCTTTAGTTACACCAGGAATTTTACCATTAGAAGCTAAATCTCTAAACTTAACACGAGATATACCAAAGAATCTCATGTATCCTTTAGGTCTTCCAGTTAAGCGACAGCGATTGTGCAATCTTATTGGAGATGCATTTCTAGGCAATTTGTCTAGTGCTTCATAATCCCCTTCTGCCTTTAGTTTTGCACGTTTAGCAGCATACTTTTTTACTAGCTTTTTACGCTTTTTTTCCCTAGCGATCATCGAAGTTTTAGCCATAATATACTAATCTTGAAAGAAAATTATTGTTGTAAACTTACCTTATTTTTGAAAGGCATACCTAGTAAACTAAGTAATTCATAGGCTTCTGCATCAGTTGGAGCAGAGGTAACAAAAGTTATATCCATTCCTTGAATCTTATTGATTTTATCCAAATCAATTTCAGGAAATATAATTTGCTCTAATACTCCCATAGAGTAGTTGCCTCTTCCGTCAAAACTCTTATCGTTGATTCCTCTAAAGTCACGAACCCTAGGAAGAGCCACCGCTAACAGTCTATCTAAAAATTCCCACATTCTTTCTCCTCTTAGCGTTACCCTTGCACCGATAGGCATTCCCTCTCTTAGTTTAAAGTTAGAAACGGATTTCTTAGCCATCGTAGGTACTGCTTTTTGTCCTGCAATCAAGCTTAATTCTTTGACAGCTGTATCTATCAACTTTTTATCAGCAGTAGCAGCTCCAATTCCTTGATTCAAGCAAATCTTTTGCAGACGAGGAACTTGCATAATTGTTTTGTAATCGAATTTTTCGATTAACTTAGGCACGACCTCGTTGGTATATTTGGTTTTAAGTCTTGGTACGTATTTCATTTTAGTCTAAGATTTGACCAGATTTTTTAGCGTATCTAACAATTTTATTACCTTCCCTTCTACGTCCTACTCGACTAGGTTGACCACTTTTGTCTACCACCATCAATTTGGAAAGATAGATAGGAGCTTCTTGCTTAAGAATTCCTCCTTGTGGATTCTCGGCAGACTGTTTCGCATGTTTAGTAACGATATTCACACCTTCTACAATAGCTTTACCTGTTCTATAGAACACTTTTAATACTCTACCCTCTTCACCTTTACTCTCACCAGAAAGGACTACTACAGTATCTCCTTTCTTAACATGAAATTTTGGTCGAAATCGTTTTTGTTGCGGTTGTTTCTTGAACTTACCCATGACAAATGTAATAATTTGTAAAATGCACCTGATTAATTTAGTATTTATTATAATACTTCTGGTGCTAGTGAAACAATTCTTGAATATCCTTTATCCCTAAGCTCTCTGGCAACTGGGCCAAAAATCCTAGTACCTCTCGGATCTCCGTCTCGAGTAATTAATACGACTGCATTATCATCGAAACAAATATAAGTACCATCTTTTCTACGGATTTGTTTTTTGGTTCTCACCACTACCGCTTTAGAAACAGTTCCTTTTTTTATATTCCCAGAAGGTAAGGCTTCCTTAACAGTTACAACTACTTCGTCCCCAACACCTGCGTATCGTCGTTTGGACCCTCCTAGTACGCGAATGCACAAAGCCTCTTTTGCACCCGAATTATCTGCAACTTTGATTCTTGATTCTTGTTGTATCATGACTTTATATATTTTTGTCAATGTCGTCAACAAAGACTTAATACACGAGCTAAACGCTAAATGAAATGATTGAATTGAAATTATTCAGACTCATGGACTATTTATTCATTATAAATAGTAATATGAGTTTTTTTTTAGAGAACACAAAAACAATTTAAGCGTATGTAAAACACTCTTCTTGTTTTTTTGTGATATTAGCTATATTATTTAGCTCGCTCTAAGATTTCAACAAGCCGCCATCTCTTACGTTTGCTTAAAGGTCTAGTTTCCATGATTCTAACTGTATCCCCTATATTGCACTGATTATCTTCATCATGTGCAAGGTATTTTTTGGTTTTCTTAACGAACTTACCGTATACAGGGTGTTTAAGCCTACGCTCTACAGATATAGTGATGGATTTTTCCATCTTATTACTGGTCACTATCCCAATACGTTGTTTACGAAGATTTCTTTCAGACATAATTAATTAAAAATTAGTATTTTAATTATTCTATTTACTCTTACTAGCCTCAATTTCTCTAGCTCTCAATTCTGTTTTCATTCTAGCGATTTCTTTTTTAGTAACTTTTAAGTTACTAGTATCCTCCAAAACAGAAATTGCATGGTTGAATCGCATTTTCTGTAATCGAGCTGTTTCCTCTTCAATATTTTCTAACAACTCTTCTTGAGAAAGATCACTATAATCTATTTTCTTTTTCTTGGCCATTGTTCTAATGGATTTATATTAAGTAACAGTTAGCAATCAAATTGAGCATAATTAGGATGTTCAATTTACTTTTTATTTGTTACTAATGGTACAAGTTTTTTACTTGAATACTAGGTTAGAAATTGTTTTCTCTACTTGATTTAATTAACATCCTTGAGATGTAGATTTATAGAAAAATACAGTATTTCTATTCTGCAACATAATCTCTTCTAACCACCATTTTTGTCTTTACAGGAAGTTTTTGCGCTGCTAGTCTTAAAGCTTCTTGGGCTACTTCAATTGGCACCCCTTCTAGTTCAAAGACAATTTTTCCAGGTTTTACTACAGCAACCCAATGACTAGGTGCACCTTTACCTTTACCCATCCTTACTTCTAATGGTTTAGCGGTAACTGGTTTATCAGGAAAGACTCTAATCCACACTTTACCTTCCCTTTTCATATATCTGGTTAAAGCGACCCTTGCTGCCTCGATTTGGCGATTGGTTAACCAACAAGAATCTAGTGCTTTTAGTCCAAAAGAACCGAATGCTAAGGATGAGCCTCTGTGAGCATTTCCTTTCATTCTACCTTTTTGCATCTTTCTATACTTGGTTCTTTTCGGTTGTAACATGGGAAACAATTTAATACTAGTTCACTCCCTCAAACAAGATGAGTGTACTGATAATAATTAAATAAAAAAATGAGTGTCCAATTGGTGTTGTTAGGTAATTTTATTTTCTATTACCACCGCCACCACGACGATCTCCTCTTCTTCGATCTCTTCTGTCATTATTTCCGCCTCTTCTTCGTCCTTTTGTAGGAGCTTGTGGAGCAAGGTCTACTTTTCCTAAGATTTCTCCTTTGCAAATCCACACTTTAACTCCAATTTTTCCATAGATTGTATTTGCTTCTTTCAAAGCGTAATCTATATTTGCTCTGAAGGTATGTAATGGAATTCTTCCATCCTTATATTCTTCAGATCTTGCCATTTCTGCTCCTCCTAATCTTCCAGAGACTTTCACCTTGATTCCTTCAGCTCCCATTCGCATAGTATTAGCTACTGCCATCTTTGCAGCTCTTCTAAAGCTAATTCTAGCCTCTAATTGCTTGGCAATATTTTCGGCAACAATATTAGCGTCTAGGTCTGGCTTGCGAATCTCTGCAATATTGATTTGCACCTCTTTTCCAGTCAGCTTTTTTAACTCCTCTCTAATACTATCAACCTGTCCACCTCCTTTTCCAATGATTACACCTGGTCTTGAAGTATGTATAGTGATTGTAATTCTTTTCAGAGTTCTTTCGATAATAATTCGAGAAATACCACCTTTATTAATACGTGCGTGTAGGTATTCTCTAATTTTTTCATCCTCAATTAATTTATCAGCGAAATCTACTTGAGTTGCGAACCAATTAGATTCCCATCCACGTATATAGCCAAGTCTGTTGGCAATTGGATTTACTTTCTGTCCCATATTTCGTTTGGTTAGCTTTAGTGAATCTAGTACATTATTTATTTTAATGTTTCTTTATTCACTATATATGCTTATTGATTAAATTTATTCTTCGTTAGTGTCAACTTGCTCTTCTTGAGCAACTTCGGCTGTTTGTGGCGCTCTGCTATCGACAATAATTGTCACGTGATTAGAACGCTTACGAATTCTGTGTGCTCTTCCGAAGGGTGCAGGACGAAAACGTTTTAAGGTTCTGGCACCGTCAACAAAAATTTTCTTCACATAAAGTCCTTCATCAAGACTTAAACCTGCGTTTTTAGCTTCCCAGTTGGCTATTGCGGATAGCAATAACTTTTCAAGGGGCTTTGCCGCATGTTTGCGAGTAAATTTGAGAATATTTAAAGCATCCTCTACTTTTTTACCACGAATTAAGTCTGCAACCAATCTCATTTTTCGTGGAGAAGTTGGATAGTTTCTAAGTCTTGCAACTGCTTCCATTGTTCAACATATTTTTACAAGTGCCAGATAGACATAAGGCGAAAGAATGATCAAACCAGTTATGGATTACTACTTTTTCTTAGAAGAGTGTCCTTTAAAGTTACGTGTAGGAGCAAACTCTCCTAATTTATGACCAACCATGTTTTCAGTCACATATACTGGAATGAATTTATTTCCATTATGTACTGCGAAGGTATGTCCTACAAACTCAGGAGTAATCATAGAAGCTCTGGACCAGGTTTTGATTACTGATCTTTTCCCAGAATCATTGAGCTTATCTAGTTTCTTCTGTAATTTATGAAAAACGTAAGGTCCTTTTTTTAACGATCTTGCCATTGGCTAAATTTTGAGTCTTGATAACGCTTCTTTACTGGTTTATATGAGTAAGGAAGTCATTGTCAAAATAGATATTTACAAAAAATGCACAATATTATTCAATCCTCTATTTTTTACGCTTACTAATAATCAAGCGGCTAGAAGGTTTGTTTCTATTTCTGGTCTTTTGTCCTTTAGCAAAAACTCCTGTTCTTGATCTAGGATGCCCTCCAGAAGCTCTACCTTCACCACCACCCATCGGGTGATCTACTGGGTTCATGGCAACCCCTCTCGTTCTAGGTCTTCTACCTAACCATCTTTTTCTACCAGCTTTACCTAATGACTGAAGATTGTGATCAGAATTGGAAACCGTTCCTACTGTTGCTCGGCATGCCATCAACACCATTCTTGTTTCCCCTGATGGTAATCTCAATACTGCATACTTACCATCTTTCGCTGTAAGTTGTGCATAGGTTCCTGCGCTTCTTGCCATAACCCCTCCTTTACCTGGAGTTAATTCAATATTATGTAGTAAGGTACCATAAGGTACATCTTTGATGAATAAGGTATTACCTATTTCAGGTTGTGCTTTTGAGCCTGACTCTACTTTATCCCCTACTTTCAAGCCTTGTGGAGCAAGGATATACCTTTTTTCACCATCTGCATAAACTAGCAATGCAATAAATGCAGAACGATTTGGATCGTATTCAATTGATTTTACATTTGCAGGAATTCCGTCCTTGTCTCTTTTAAAATCAATCACTCGATACCGGCGTTTATGTCCTCCCCCACGGTGACGAACAGTAATTCTACCTTGGTTATTTCTCCCCCCACTTCTTTTCCATCTCCCTAGTAGGGATTTCTCTGGTCTATCAGTTGTCACCTCCTCATAGGCATTGCCGACTCTAAATCGGGTACCAGGGGTCATTGGATTAAATTTTTTAACCGCCATTTTTAGAAATATTTAGTACTAGTCTTGATCTACCTACCTAAAACTGATGATAGAGCTTACTACTTTAATATTTTTTCAATTACTTATTTACTTGCAATAACGAGCCACTTAAGATTGATTCACAAGTTCAAATTTGCTTTGCTTATCTCCTGTTATTTATCAATTGTGGCTAATTATCTGCTATACATCTTCAAAGAAATCAATGGTATCACCATCAGCAAGTGTTATGATTGCTTTTTTCTTTCGAGAAGTTTTTCCAGTAATAATACCAGTCTTTGTATATCTACTTCTTTTCTTCGCAGGTAAGATAAAAGTATTAACCGACTCTACTGTGACTCCATACATATCTTCGACTGCTTGCTTGATTTCGATTTTATTAGCATCTCTTCCTACATAAAATCCATACTTTCCAAGCTGCTCTCCTAAGCGAGTCATTTTTTCAGTTATAATTGGCTTAATTAGAATTACCTTCGCCATTTTTCTTGATTTTAATATGCTGTATCAACAATGTATAATTATAATGACACTACACTAAAGGCATTTTTACTATCCCATTGTTTTTATCAACTCTATTTAAAATATAAATACATTTTGTTTCTACCTGAAACGCTTACTAAGTCTATTTACTAGCTTAGTTTTGCTATTGCTCCTTCACTAAGGATTAGCTTGTGTGTATCTAAAATATTGTAGGTATTCAATGTATTTACTGAAGTTACTTTTGCTTTTGGAATGTTTCTTGCAGCACGAACTACATTGGACTTATCCTCTTCTAAAACCAAGAGTGATTTTTTTCCATCTAGCTCTAGATTTTTCAATATATTGAAATAATCTTTTGTCTTAGGAGCATCCAAATCAAAGTTTTCAATGACTACAATTTTCTCCTCACGTGCTAAGATAGAAAGTGCAGAATTGCGAGCAATTTTTTTAACTTTCTTATTGAGTTTGAAACTATAATCACGAGGTCTAGGTCCAAAAACTCGCCCTCCCCCTTTGAATAAAGGGTTTTTCATACTACCTGCTCTAGCTGTACCTGTACCTTTTTGTCTCTTAATCTTCTTAGTAGATCCTTTGATTTCGCCACGTTCTTTAGCTTTGTGCGTACCTTGTCTTTGGGCAGCCAAGTATTGCTTAACAGCAAGATATATAACGTGTTCATTAGGAACGATTCCAAATAATTCGTCAGGTAATTCTACCTGACGGCCAGTAGACTGACCATCTTTATTTACTACTTCTGCTTTCATGTTACTTCTGATGTATGATTACATAAGACCCTTTATGACCAGGAACGGCACCTTTGATCAAAATAAGATTTTTATCCTTGATGATTTTAGCAATTTCTAAATTTTGAATAGTTACTCTTCTCCCCCCTGTTCTTCCTGCCATTCTTTGTCCTTTCAATACTTTAGAAGGTGTAGAAGCCATCCCGATTGCTCCAGGAGCTCTTTGGCGATTGTGCTGTCCGTGTGTAGCATCTCCAACTCCACGGAAGTTATATCTTTTCACAACACCTTGGAAGCCTTTACCTTTTGAAGTCCCTACCACACTCACAAGATCTCCTTCGTCAAATATATCAGCTTCTACAGTATCGCCTAGATTTGCTTCTAAGTCAAAATCTCGAAACTCTACTAACTCTCTTTTTGGACTGACCCCAGCTCTTTTAAAATGTCCCTTCATTCCTGCAGATACGCTTTTATCTTTCTTATCATGGAAAGCTAATTGTACTGCATTATATCCGTCTGTCTCCTCTGTCTTTACATGAGTTACGTGACACGGCCCAGCTTCGATTACCGTGCATTGTATTTGCTGACCAGATTCGTTAAAGTAGCTGGTCATTCCTTTTTTCATTCCGATGATACCGATCATTGTTATAAATACTAGAAATGAGAAATATTGAACACTATTTAGTTAGAATGATTAGTCTTGAACCTACTAACAATTTTATTTTAGTGTCATTTATTTTTGAGTATCAAGCATTATTAGATACAAAACGATTGCTCAACTCCGTTAGGCTTTTAGCCTTACTTCGCATACTTTTATTTAGTTTATCTAACAAACTTAGTACATTGTAGAAAGAATTCGGTATAGTTTATATACTATACTTTGATTTCTACATCTACTCCACTTGGCAACTCCAATTTCATTAACGCATCAATGGTTTTGGAAGTAGAGCTGTAAATGTCTAGCAATCTCTTATAAGTACATAATTGAAATTGTTCTCTAGACTTTTTATTTACGTGAGGTGAACGTAAAACGGTGAAGATACGCTTCTTTGTAGGAAGCGGTATAGGACCAGAAATTACCGCTCCTGTAGATCTAACTGTTTTAACGATCTTCTCTGCCGACTTATCTACCAAATTGTGATCGTAAGACTTCAGTTTAATTCTAATTCGCTGGGTCATTATGATATTCTTTTGAAGCATTTAGCTTACAATCGGCAGTCTAGTCTTTTCTAATGGCACAACTGCCGATTGTAATGCTAACACAATAATTTATAATTCCACGTTTACTTTACCTTGAGCTTTTGCAATTACTTCTTCTGCAATTCCTCTAGGAGCTGGAGAGTAATGAGAAAATTCCATACTAGAAGTTGCTCTACCAGAAGTAATGGTACGAAGTGCGGTTACATATCCAAACATTTCAGATAATGGAACCTTGGCTTTAATGACTTGAGCATTTCCTTTCATGTCCATTCCTTCCATGATTCCTCTTCTTCTATTCAAATCACCCATTACACTACCACTATAATCTTCAGGCGTAATCACTTCCAACTTCATGATTGGCTCTAATATTTGTGGAGTAGCCTCTTTAGTAGCTTTACGGAAAGCCATTTTTGCAGCCAACTCAAAAGACAAGTTATCAGAGTCAACAGGGTGGAAACCACCATCGTATAATCTAACTCTCAAAGATGGCATTTCATATCCAGCAAGTGGTCCACTAGCCATAGCAGCTTTGAAACCTTTTTCTACAGCAGGAATGAATTCTCTAGGAATTGATCCTCCCTTGATTTCATTGATAAATTGTAGACCTGCTTGGACTTCTCCACTTTCTTCATCTGGTAATGCTGGCATTACCTCACAAAGAATCTTAGCGTATTTACCACGACCACCAGATTGTTTCTTGTATATTTCTGTATGATCACAAGGTGTACTAATTGCCTCTTTATAGTTTACTTGAGGAGCTCCCTGATTACACTCCACTTTGAATTCTCTTCTCAAACGATCTACAATAATCTCCAAGTGCAACTCACCCATTCCACTAATTACTGTTTGTCCAGTTTCTTCGTCAAAGTGTACTTTAAAAGTAGGATCCTCTTCAGCTAATTTCGCTAATCCCATCCCTAGACGATCCAAATCTTTCTGTGTTTTTGGTTCTACCGCCAACTGAATTACTGGATCAGGGAAAGTCATACTTTCTAATACGATAGGAGATTTCAATGCACATAGTGTATCTCCTGTACGAATATCTTTAAATCCAACCCCTGCACCTATATCACCAGCTTGAATTACTGCGATTGGATTTTGCTTATTAGAGTGCATTTGGTAAATTCTAGAAATTCTTTCCTTCTTACCACTTCTAGTGTTTAACACTTGTGAACCAGCTTCTAGTTTTCCAGAATAGACTCTAAAGAAACATAAACGTCCTACGTAAGGATCTGTAGCAATTTTGAAAGCTAAAGCAGCGAAAGGTTCGTTTTCATCTGCTTTTCTCGGCTCTGCTTCTTCTGTATTTGGGTTAACCCCTTCTACAGGAGGCACATCAAGTGGAGAAGGTAAGTAATTCACTACTCCATCCAACATTGCTTGTACACCTTTGTTTTTGAATGCAGAACCACAAAACATTGGAATGATCGACAAATCACATGTTGCTGCTCTAATAGCGGCTCTGATTTCATCTGCTGTGATAGAATCTGGATCATCAAAGAATTTTTCCAAGATATCGTCATCATAATCTGCAACAGCCTCGATCATTTTTTCTCTATACTCTTCTACTTGTTCTGCCATATCATCAGGAATTGGAATTTCGGTATAAGTCATACCTTTACTTTCCTCATCCCATACGATTGCTTTATTTAATATGAGGTCAACCACCCCTTTGAAATCGTCTTCTGCACCGATTGGTAGCTGTAAAGGTACTGGATTAGCTCCCAATACTTCTTTTACTTGATTTACTACGTCTAAGAAGTCAGCACCAGTTCTATCCATTTTATTCACAAAACCAATTCTTGGCACATGATAGCGGTTGGCTTGTCTCCATACTGTTTCAGATTGTGGTTCAACACCACCAACAGCACAGAAGAGTGCCACAACACCATCTAAAATTCTCAAAGAACGCTCTACCTCTACGGTAAAATCAACGTGACCTGGCGTATCAATAATATTGACTTGATAGTCTTCATCATTATATTTCCAAGTTGTTTTGGTTGCAGCCGAGGTAATAGTAATACCTCTTTCTTGTTCTTGCTCCATCCAGTCCATCGTTGCTGCACCGTCATGAACTTCTCCTATTTTATGCGTCATTCCTGTATAATATAGGATACGTTCTGTTGTTGTCGTTTTCCCTGCGTCAATATGAGCAGCAATACCAATATTTCTGGTATAATTAAGATCCCTTGCCATCAATGAAATTTTTTAATTGAAAAGATGATGTAAATCTTCTTTGGGTTTTTGACCCTTGTGTAAAAAATATGTCTATGTATTGTTGTTTAGTAAGCACAGCGTGAGGGATTGCACTACTGATTAGCTTTCATCCCACTATTTCTTGTCCAGCATTCAGCAATACAATCCCTCAATAAACGTTGACGTTGTTTGATTACTAAGCTTGATTTATTAGGATAAGATTTATCTCTAAAAAGCATCCTAAGAGACCACTGAACATGTTTAAATACAATCAAGAACAACCCCAAAGATGATGTACAATATACTACTATCGATTTACAATTAACAAATATAGTTCCGCAATCTTCTAACTACACTCTCCTCTTGAAATCTTGATATAGCAATTATACTCTAAAATGAGAGAATGCCTTATTTGCTTCGGCCATTCTGTGTGTATCATCTTTCTTCTTAACCGCAGCTCCTTCTCCTTTTGAAGCAGCTACAATTTCTTGTGCTAATTTATAGGCCATAGACTTTCCATTTCTTTTTCTCGCATATCCTATTAGCCATTTCATTCCTACAGAAATTTTTCGATCTGGGCGAATTTCAGTAGGGATTTGAAATGTAGCACCACCAATTCTACGGCTTCTTACCTCAACTCCTGGCATCACATTATTCAATGCTTTTTTCCACACTTCGTATCCATTCTCTTTGGCCATCTTCTCAACTTGTTCCAAAGCATCATAGAAACATTTGAAAGCTACACTCTTCTTTCCATCTAACATCATCATATTCACAAAACGTGTCACCATTATATCATTATACTTCGTATCTGGCACTAATGGTCTTTTTTTCGCTCTTGATTTTCTCATAAGATTTAATATTTCTTATCGAAACAAAATAATTATTAATGGAGATTAAATTATAGGACAGCAACATTCATAATTACTTTCCTACTACAAAAAATACTGCAAATTTGAGTTCAGATTGAAATCCATATATATAGTAAGAGAACTACAGCGTAAAACTTATTATTTTACTTTTTCTTAGGTCTCTTAGTACCATACTTAGAACGGGATTGTCTTCTATTTTCTACACCAGCAGTATCAAGTGTCCCTCTTACAATTGTGTATCGTACACCAGGCAAGTCCTTCACCCTTCCTCCTCTAATTAACACAATAGAGTGTTCTTGCAGATTATGACCTTCACCAGGAATATAGGCAATCACCTCTACTCCATTGGTTAAACGTACCTTAGCTACTTTTCTCAAGGCAGAATTTGGCTTCTTAGGAGTTGTTGTGTACACACGTGTACAAACACCTCTTTTTTGAGGACAAGCATCTAAGGCTCTGGACTTACTTACTGACTTTTGAACCTTTCTCCCTTTTCTGATTAATTGTTGTATCGTTGGCATCTATTATCTCCTTTTATTTTGTTTATGCAGTTGCATATAAAAGTGCGTGCAAAGATAAGTAAATAAACTGGAATTATTCAATGAGTAGGGCATTTATATTTTTAATACTATAAACACAAAGTTTTGCTAAACTTTTCTACAGACAGAAACTACTCATGATCTTCGCTTTACCTAACTTCAGACCGCACAAAGATGACCGTCAAATCTATCATTGCAACAGTAACATCAATGAATAATGTTAATCTAAGAATAATGTATATGGTAAAAAGCGTGTGCAAAGGTAAGTAAAAAAAGTCACTTTAGGAAATGTTAAAAGGAAATTAATAAAAAAAAGGTAGAAGTATGGCAGGTATAACTTATTGCAGGATGGTTGTTCTATACTTTTCAAATAAACGGGTAATGTATTTTCCAATCATGTCGAATTCTATATTAACAATGGTTCCAGCTTGGTAAGTATGAAAAACCGTATTTTCATAAGTGTAAGGAATAATCGCTACTGAAAAATGATCGGCAGCTGCATTTACAAGTGTGAGACTTGTTCCATCAACTGTAATAGAGCCTTTTTCTACAATCACTTGATCGGTAGGCTTATAATTAAAATGAAAATACCAGCTTCCGTTTAGTTCTTCTATTTTACTACAGGTGGCGATCTGGTCTACATGTCCTTGTACAAAATGTCCATCTACTCGTGCATTGGCGGTCATGCATCTTTCTAGGTTGACTTTGGAACCTTCTGTCCACTGCCCTAAACTTGTTCGGTCTAGGGTTTCTTGAATGGCTGTAACTGTATGTGTATCTTTTTCTTGTTGGACGACCGTTAAACATACTCCATTATGGGCAATACTTTGATCTATTTTTAGTTCATTGGAGATGCTAGATTGAATGGTAAAGTGTAGGTTGGTTCCTTCTTTTTCAATCTTTTTAATGATTCCAACTTTTTCAATAATTCCAGTAAACATAATCAGTCAATTAAAATATATGGATAAGGAACGCTATTATTGCCCTCTTATTAGATGTATGTATCCGCTTTGTGTTTCTTCTACCACTTCACTACCAGTACTTGATTGGGATAAAACATCACAAACATAATAGTAAACTCCTTCTGCTAGATCTTTACCTGCTAGGTCTTTACCTTCCCAGTTGATCAAAGGATCATTTGTTTGATAAACTAAATTCCCCCATCGGTTAAATATACGCATATCTACTCTACTGACAAAGATAGCGTTTCTGGCTCGGAAAATATCGTTTTGTTGGTCGTTATTTGGTGTAAATGTATTGGGCAATTCATAAGTTAAACAATTTTCTTTACACTCAATATTACTAAATATACTCTCATTGGCAAAAGAATCTATTGCTGTCATTCTGTAGCAACCTGCCAAAGAAGTTTCTAATTCATGCAAATAATAATATTGATCTGTCACACTAAATGTACTGAGTAACTCATAATCATCACTAAGCGGTTCTGAAAAGTAAAGGTTAAACACGACGACATCTTCTCCACAAGCTCCAGAAGGTAATTGCCAAGTGACCGTATTAAAAAGGGCATCTCCTCCATCTGTATTTTCTGTATCACAAGCATTTGTTACTCTCAATACAGGTTCACAAGGGGCAATGGTGTCAATTGGATTGGCACAACTGATTTGTGAATAATTGATTAATGGATCAGGTAAACCATCAGAAGAATAAGTGCCTATTCCTTTTACTTTATAACAATATTCAGCACCATTTGCCAAGCCTTCATCGGTAAAAGTATTGGTATTGATGACTGTGGCAATGGAATCGAAATCTCCTTGTGCATTCTGTCTAAAAATCACATAGCTTTCATTTAACCAAGGCACTTGCACTTCCCATTCCAATTCTAAGGCATTATCAGCAGCATTGATATTGAGGAAGATGGTGGATGCTGTACTGGTTTCGTCAATCAGATCATCTTCGTTGGCATAAAAGGCTATTTTATAGACATAAGGAAAATCTTGTGTATTTAATTCAGGTGCTTGATCTTGGTAAGTTGTATCATTGGCTAAATAGAATCCATCATAAGTCCAGCTATTAACTAGGATAAAATCTGTTGATCCGATTCCTTGGCTTCTATAAAGTTCGTAAACATATGGAGCTTTGTTGATTGTCGTATCTAAGACTTCTGCTACAGGTTTAGTCCATGCTACAAATATGCTTCCTTCTGTAGTTGCTGTATTCTCTACACTAGCATTGAGGATAATGGGAGCATCTTTAGGTAATTCTACACAGGCGTTTTGCGAAGGTACACTAGAAATGAGATTGAGTGGCGAAGGTGGATTTCCATTGGTAAATGCATCGGCATATTCCCCAACAACTCTATAACTGTATACAATACCTTTGGAAGCGGCATCATCTACATAAGTAAATTCTTTGATTCCATCTGCAATTTTGACATAGCTTGTCCCTTGTAACCCTAATTGACAATTTCCCATCTCTAAACTATCACAGCCAATACTACGCCATATGGAAAACCCTCTAAATTTATCACTCTCTGCACAAGCATAGGGGGTTTCTGTATTCCAAGCTAAGACTACATCTCCCTCAATAATTTCTACTTTGAGTTCTTGTGGGGCAGGAGGAGAGAGTGCAATTTGCCATGTTTCTAAATCTGATAAAATAGGATCCCCACTATCATCTGCTTTGATGACAACCGTATATTTTTGGCTATAGATATGATCACAAACCGTTTCCCACTTAAATACCGCATTGATGGTTTCATCTCCTATATCTACAGGCTCTACTTCAAGTACGGCTGGACTATTTTCAACTTCTAATGGACCTCCCCAAGCACTTAGGATAATGTTTCGAGGACTTTCATTAGGATCGGATGCTTGTACAGGTACTTCAAGTGTTTGTCCAATTTGTATACAGGTATCATTAATGGCTTGAATCTCTGGTGGTTCGTTATCCCCTCTTTCTACAATGACTTGCATATCTCTTACTAAACATCCAATTTCTAAACCATTTCTAAACTCTCTGATGCGAAAAGCGATATTGTAAATTCCTTCTACTTGTGGCGCATCCCAGATAAACTCTCCTGTAGCTGGGTCTAATGACATTGTATTGTCGGGACTAGGACTTACCTCATCTGGAAATTGGTAAAGCGGTACATTTTTATCTGGAGCCATCCTAGGAATAGCCATTTCAAATAGCAGGCTATCTCCATCAGGATCAAAGGCATTTGGATTGTGTATAAATGGTTGGAAAACGGTGGCATTATCAATTGGTGGTTGATAAAGGATGGGGGAATCATTGTAGCCAAAAAATTGAGGGCTACGAATTCTTAAGCAGGATTCTATATAGAAAGGAATATCTACAGAATTACCTATATTGATAATATCAGCAATTCGGTTTGGGTCTTGCATAGAAACGATATAATCGAAAGGAGCTGAATAACAATGGCTAATCTCGTAAATATTTTTTTTGATTGCATTGGCTCCTGGTAATAGCTCTCCTTTAGGTGGATTCCCAATTCCATTGATACGAGGTGCACGTACAATAGGACTTCCATCTCCAAAATTAATATCTAGGCTATCTCTATCTGCGTTATTACTTTCACCACCAGTTTTGGTATAAGTGGTAATAATGAAGCGATAACAATAAGGATTACCTGGCATAGGTTCACTAACATAACTGATTTCTCCAGCTCTATTATGTGTTGCCCAAGCCTCCTCCATTGTAAACAGGAAAGCCAATATAAAGGAAAGTAATAGATATAGGGTTAATCGTTTCATGCTATGAAAACGATTTTTATGGGGAAAAGTTGTGTGGAAGGTATTAGATTTGAGATACAAGATAGGGAGTTTGATATTCATAAATGAAATATTATTCTTGGTTAGACCACTCTTGATGTCTTTTATCAATTAGACGATTTTGTCGCCCAATTAACCAAATCTTGTCATTTTATAGTATGCTTTTAGCCGAATACAGTTGTATAGTAAGCTTTAAGCTATCATCAATATATCTTGTATCTCTTTCTAATTTCTACTAAATAGATTCTTCAGAGGTCAATGAAGCAGCAATATAAGCTCGATTGAGGCGTGCAATATTGCTTAATGAAATTTCTTTTGGACATTCTGCGGAGCAAGCACCTGTGTTGGTACAACTACCGAAGCCTGCCTCATCGTGTGCTTTCATCATTTTCAATACTCGTCTTTTTCCTTCGACTTCTCCTTGTGGTAACATATTCAAGTGGGATACTTTCGCACTTAAAAATAACATTGCCGAAGAATTCTTACAAGCAGCTACACATGCTCCACAACCGATACAAATGGCTGCGTTCATTGCTTCATTGGCGATACTCTTATCAACAGGAATGGCATTGGCCTCCATTGCATTTCCTGTATTGACTGAGATGTATCCACCTGCTTGGATAATGGTATCGAAAGCAGAACGGTCTACTACTAGATCTTTGATTACAGGAAAAGCTTCTGCTCTCCAAGGTTCAATGACAATCGTATCTCCATCTTTAAAGGAACGCATGTGTAATTGGCAAGTGGTCACGCCTTTTTCTGGACCGTGTGGTTCTCCATTGATAAACATGCTACACATACCGCAGATCCCCTCTCTACAATCGTGATCGAAAGCAACAGGATCTTTCTTTTCCTTAATCAGGTTTTGATTTAGTACATCAATCATTTCTAAGAAAGACATATCTTCATCAATTCCATCAATAGGATAAGTCTCCATTCTTCCCCTTGTCTTACTATTTTTTTGTCGCCAGACTTTGAGTGTGAGTTTCATATTGGTTTAATTTATAAGTATTCTATAAATTTCTATTGGTTGAGTAAGGAACAAGTAATTAATAAAAATAATTGCTTTGATTATTTTTATTATTTTATCACTCTACTTATAACTTCTAGTCTTCAATTCTACAAACTCGAAATCGAGTGCTTCTTTATGTAGTTCAGGTTTAGAAGGATCACCAGAATATCCCCAAGCAGCAACATAGCGATAATTTTCATCATCTCTTACCGCTTCCCCTTCTTTACTCTTATACTCTTCTCGGAAATGTCCACCACAAGACTCATTGCGGTCTAATGCATCGTTAACCATCAATTCGCCTAACTCTAGGAAATCTGCTAAACGACCTGCTTTTTCTAATTCTGGATTGAACTCATGAGCATCACCTGGAATAAATACATTCTTCCAAAATTCTGCTCTCAGTTCTTGGATTTCTTTTAAGGCTTGTTTTAGACCTTTACCTT
Organism: Bacteroidota bacterium; assembly: GCA_020628015.1. Classification (GTDB taxonomy): domain Bacteria; phylum Bacteroidota; class Bacteroidia; order Chitinophagales; family UBA2359; genus JAHDFT01. Next base: position 5,240 of record JAHDFT010000002.1, on the reverse strand, counting down.
CTCTTGCCATACCACATTTATCCCACATGATTTTGCCTAAAGCAATGTGAAAATCATCAACAGATTTATCCCCTTTAATGTTTAGTAATTTTTCTAATCGAGTTTTAACCTCATTCTCTGCCTTTTTAAAAGCAGGGTGATTGGTATCTGTCGCAGCAGTCCGAATTTCATCTGCTAGATAGCTTCCGATGGTAACAGGCAATACAAAATAACCATCTGCCAAGCCTTGCATTAATGCAGAAGCTCCTAGACGATTGGCTCCGTGATCTGAGAAATTGGCTTCACCAATAGCATATAAACCAGGTACATTGGTACTCAGTTCATAATCTACCCATAAACCGCCCATCGTATAGTGTACCGCAGGGAAAATACGCATTGGCACTTCATATGGATTTTCATCGGTAATTCGATGATACATGTCAAAGAGGTTGCCATAACGCTCTGCAATCAAGTCTTTTCCTAGTCGGTTGATGGCGGTAGAGAAATCTAAGTAAACCGCATAACCTGTTTTTCCTACGCCTCTTCCTTCATCGGTTACATATTTTGCCGCTCTTGAGGCAACATCTCTTGGTACTAAGTTTCCAAAAGCTGGATAGATTCTTTCTAAGTAATAATCCCGATCTTCTTCTGGAATTTCATTTGGATGTTTTTTACAATCTTCTTTGCGCTTAGGTACCCATACTCGACCATCATTTCTCAAACTCTCACTCATCAAGGTCAGCTTAGATTGATAGCCTCCTGAAACTGGAATGCAAGTTGGATGGATTTGTGTAAAGCATGGATTGGCAAATAAAGCTCCTTTTTTGTGGGCTTTCCAAGCAGCGGTTACATTCGATCCCATTGCGTTGGTAGAGAGGAAAAACACATTACCATAACCACCCGTTCCTAGCACAACAGCATGTGCGCCATGTCTTTCGATCTCTCCTGTGATTAGGTTACGAGCAATAATTCCTCTTGCTTTACCATCAATCAATACTACATCTAGCATTTCATGACGATTGTACATTTTTACACTACCATTCTCAATCTGACGGCTCAAAGCACTATAAGCTCCTAATAAAAGCTGTTGCCCTGTTTGTCCTCTTGCATAGAATGTTCGAGATACCTGTACTCCACCAAATGAACGGTTGGCGAGTAATCCTCCGTAGTCTCTTGCGAAAGGAACTCCTTGTGCGACACATTGATCAATGATTTGGACACTTACCTCTGCCAATCGATGTACATTTCCTTCTCTGGAACGATAGTCCCCTCCTTTGATCGTATCATAGAAGAGTCTATAAGCACTATCACCGTCGTTTTGATAGTTTTTAGCAGCGTTGATTCCTCCTTGAGCAGCGATACTATGCGCTCTTCTAGGCGAATCTTGGAAACAGAAACATTTTACTTTATAGCCTAATTCTCCTAGTGTAGCAGCGGCTGAGGCACCTGCCAAACCACTACCTACCACAATAATTTCAATCCGTCTTTTATTATTTGGAGCAACCAAACGAACTTTCGATTTGTAATTCGTCCACTTATCTCCTAAATCACCCTTTGGGACTTTACTATCTAGTTTCATATTTTATTGATTGAATGGTTTGCGGTAATGGCATTCCTAAAAAGTATCTTAAATATGTTGTCTTTTAATACCATCACCAGTAAAAGAGAAGAGCAATAATTCAATGACCTAATTCCTTTCCTTTTAAGGATGATTAGCATCTTTGACATTTTTAGTCTCTTCTACTCTGACTAAAGATTACTAAAAGACATTCATGGACTTCAACAACACATAAATCGGTTGGATGGCAAAGCCTAGTGGCACAAGAATAGAAAACGCCAAGCCAACTCCTTTGATTATTGGTGTGTATTTTTTGTGGTTCAGTCCTAGTGTTTGAAATGCACTCTGGAATCCATGCATGAGGTGTAGTGATAGTGCGATTAAACAGATGATGTAAAGCAATACATACCACCATTGCGAAAATGCACTAACAACAATAGAGTATAAGTCTTTGTACTTTACCCCTCCATATTCCACATATTGTATGGTACCAAATTTCATTTCAAACCAGAAGCTTTTTAAATGGACGATAAGGAAAAATAGGATAATTACACCTAATAAACCCATATTTCTTGATGTCCAAGAGGAATTGGCTCCTCCTTTAAAGGAATGATATTTTACTGGACGAGCTTTTCTATTTTGTAAAACTAACCAAATACCATCTACTGCGTGAAAAAGGAGTCCGATAAAGGTAACGATAGACAACACTCGAATCAATGGGAAAGTAGACATAAACTTAGCATACTCATTGAATGCCTGTCCTCCATCATTTTTTAAGAGGAGGAAATTACCAGACATGTGTGCAGCTAGGAAAGTACACAAAAATATTCCTGTAATACTCATGATGACCTTCTTCCCAACAGAAGAAGTGAAAAAGTTTGTAATCCAACTCATATATATAGGCTTTATTTTATCTTGATAATGGATTCAAAATAACTTGACCATTCTTTACTTGCACAAAAGTAATAAAAGGAACATACGATTCATATAATGTAGTCAATAAATTTAATTATTAAGCTCTTGTGCAAATTCTATTAGACTAGCATATTTGAGATCAAATAATCCTTTTCTTTTAGGAGTGAAGGTTTGGTGATCAATCCATACCGTTTTCATTCCTAAATTCCTGCCAAACTCCATATCTGACATAGAATCGCCAACAATAACCGATTTCTTGAAGTCGATTTCGGGAAAGTCTTTTTTGGCTTGTAAGCCCATACCTGTTTTGGGCTTTCGACAGTGGCAGGCTTTTACTTGTAGGTGTGGACAGTAATAAAAGTAATCAATACTTGTTCCGTTTTTTATTAGTTCGGCTTGTAATTTTTCAAAAATAAGTTCTAAGTCTTCGGTCATCATGATTTTTTTACCAATTCCTTGTTGGTTAGTAACCACTACAATATGACCAAAATACTTTCTGAATATGGGAATCGCCTCTAAAACCCCTTCCAGTATTTCAAATTCATCCCAATTGGTGACATAAGTGCCTTGTAGCAGCTTATTGATGACTCCATCTCTGTCGAGAAATAGCGTCCAAGATTGATCTGGTTGAAAGGACAATACCTGTTCCATATTCAATTGATTGGTTTTATAAATGCTCTAGCCTCACCAATTCCGAAAAATTTTCTAAGAACGTTTCTCTTGTTGTTTTTGCTTGATTTTATTCAGCTTTTTCTGTCCAACCGAATCCAAAGGCACCTTTTTTTCCCAATTGAGATAAGCTTGAGAAAACCAAAATTGGTCGTATCCATCTTCTAGTATAAAACGAGCTGGATTGACCTCAAAAACATCCTGCATGGGCTGAAATAAATCCACCACTTCCCCATATCGTTCTTGGCTCAATAAAATATCGAGAAGATTCCAATACGCCTCTTCTAATTCTGGTTCCGCTTTGATACAACTTTTTAATAAAATTTCTGCGGAATCTTTTTTACCCACACTTTTATATACATCCGCTTTCATGACCTTCAAATAAGGGTCTCCCCCCACTTTATGATCTAATTCCTCTATATGCATAATGACATCTTCATAATTTTTTCTACTAAAAGCAAAATCCACTTGCATGAGGTCGATAACTGGGTCATCAGGATACAATTTTTTAAACGCCTCCAAAGTCTCTCTATAAGCTAGATCATCCACATTGAATGCCACATTAAGTCGCATAATCTGGATCATCTTATCTTCCTGTAAGCTGAGAGGTAATTGATTGAGTGCTTCAAATGCCTTCTTGAACTTTCGTTTATTGACCAATTGGGCAATCTTATCAATTGTATTGGTATGCCTCAGATAACTTCGATCCAATTCGCTTAAATCTTGATAGAATGCTGTATCTTTTATTTCTGCTAAAGAAGCAACAAATAAACGATTGACCGTACTACTGAATGGTACTCCACCCATATAGATATAGAAATCTTTGATTAATGGTGCGCCCACTCTCATTTCTAGGTCTATGCTGTGGTAATTGATTCCGCCTTCGGTTACTAGTCGAAAAAGGGCGGAGGGAGCTTCTTGTAAGCCTCGTAAGCGTAGGCATTTATAATGTCCACTTGTTCCTAGTGAACCTACAATTTGCCCACCTACATCTAGATTATTGGCTAATCCTTGTCTAAATCCATTTTTTAAGTCATCAATCACCCGTACAGGCTCCACCACCTCATTAATGATTGGCCCAACATCAAAATGGCTATTGAAATAGCTCCCGTCGCCAGCATTGATGGACATCTCTAGCTCCTTCACAAATAGATTGTAAATACTATCGTAATTATACTGTAAAGGTACACCAATTGCTTTGGCTGGTTTTTTGTTTACTGGTTCGGGATCTTTGACTCCATTTCCACAACCACTAGTCCATATAATCGCCAGTAGCCCTAGTAGCTTTGTAAATAGTTTAAGCTTACTAGGAAAAAAATATCCCCCATAGGTTTCACAAATCACTTGCATTTGTTCTTTAAATAGTAGGTTGAAACACTTATTTTAGAAAATAGTTCAAGACTATTATTAAGTTTGGTATGATTACTTATAAGCTTGATTGTAATTGCTTTATAGCTCTAGTCATCTCTCTTTTGCCAATTGGTCCAGGTAGGGCTTCGATCTTAAATCCTGCTGCCTTCATTGCTCTTTTGACCGTACCTTTAGCACAATAGGTCGTCAAAATCCCTCCTTCTTTCAGACAAGCATACATTTTTTTGAAAACCGATTCTGTCCATAATTCTGGCTGTGCACTAGGTGCGAAAGCATCAAAATATACAATATCATATAAGCGTTCAGGTGTATACTCTTCTAGTTTTAACCATCTTTTTTCCAATGTAAAAAAATCAGACAATTTTACGGCTTTATTCCAGGTATTTTGGTGCATTTTGTCAAAAATAGCTCTTTGGGCTTCACTTTTTAACGTTTCTATGAAATTAAGTGGGTCAATTAAGTCCTTTTCTAATGGATAAGCCTCTAAGGAAGTATAATGTATAGGTGTGCTTGGAGCCTGTTCCAATTGTTGGCAATAGGTCAATAAGGCATTTAATCCTGTTCCGAAACCCATTTCTAAAATGGATAGAGGCTCAGAAGTAGGTAATTTAGCCATTAAACCTGCTTGAATGAAGACACACATAGACTCTTGTACAGAGCCGTATCTGGAATGGTAATTTTCATCCATTTCCTCCCAAAATATAGAGGAGGAGCCGTCTTCAGTAGTGATTATTTTACGATTCATTAG
>JAHDFT010000253.1 GCA_020628015.1 Bacteroidota bacterium | reverse complement strand
AACTAAAACTTATTATATTATTTCTTAACCTTCATTTTATAACCAAGGCGAATATGTATTGGACATTAGAACTAGCATCACATTTAGATGATGCCCCCTGGCCAGCTACTAAAGAAGAGCTGATAGACTATGTAATGCGCTCAGGTGCGCCTATGGAGGTAATGGAGAACCTTCAAAAACTGGATGATGAACCAGGAGAGTATTATGAAACCATAGAGGACGTGTGGCCTGACTATCCCAAAAAGGATGACTTCTTCTTTTATGATGATGAGTATTAATGTATTAAGCAGAATTACTTTATACTTCCTGATTTTTGATCCGTTCTACTTTAGTAATGGTAAAATGCTAACTTAATCTGTATAGTTATGTTTTTACTATTTCTTAATACTATTGGTTATTCAACCTTTTCGACCTGCTGGAATTTCATTTTACGATCCTGAAAAATACGGCATTCTAACACTTTATTGTATTTAAAGGTACTCATTATAGCGATTGATCCAGATTAAATAATAAAACAAGGTATGTATAACCAATTGTTTCTCCTTACACCAAGTAAGTCAACGCTTATTTTGTTATTATTTTATGTGATTTAGAATAAAAAGCGATTCCCTATCTTAATTTAAAAAAGCTTGAAAACAGATCAATTATCTGCTTTCAAGCTTTTTTATTTTGATGACTATAATAATATCCTACACATAATAACCTCGTCCACCTCCACTAGGTTTGAGCATCTGTCGCATGACATCTATACTTGCTAAATTCCATATTCTTGTGGCAATTCGTAGGAGTATAAAAAACTGTTGTAAAATAAATAGTGCAATAATGAGTACCATAGATGTTGTACTGATCAAAGCACTTATTTTCCAGTACACCCATAAGAATAATAACATAAGCCCTCCTATTATTAAATACAGTAAATAGGTGCTGAAGAAATGACGAAGGGTTAAAATAATGGACTGTAAAAGCATTTTGAGGGAAGCAGTTGTATTTTCTGCTACTAAACGGACTTTTGCATAGTCGGAAGCCATATTGATAAAGGAAAAGGCAATGCTCCCAATACTGATGGCTATCACTAAGACTAGATAGTAGGTATTTTCATTGGTATAACTTTCCTCAATAAATTTAAAGCCGCCCATGATGCTTAAAATGGTTAATCCGACAACCAAGCCTTGTAGGATGAGGGTAAAGATATTGAGTCGAAAAAATCGCCAGAAATATTGCAAACAATTGTTGAAAAAGTCCCCTATTCCTGATTCCTGTCCTTTTGTGACTAAAGATTTAATGACCCCTCCATTGAGAAAAACGGTGATAAACATATAAACGCCAATCATCCAAGGTGCTTGGTCAATAATAGAACTGATAACTGCCCCACTATCTTGATGAATAAAATCTTCAATGATGGTATAATCTGGTCGGTTCAACAGTTCTTCAAAGCCCATAGAGGTGTCCATTCCTTGTTTAAATGCCTTAAACATAGGAACAGCTAGTGATAATGCTACAATTATATTGAAAAAGTAGAGTAAAAATACGACACCTATATGCCTAAGTGTATTTTGTAATCCACCCAATAATGCTCTAATGACTTTCATGCTTATGCTTTATTTGTAATGATCTGTTCGTTTTACCTTTTCACCATTACTTTTTTCGAGGTTCTCCTCCCCTTTTTAAAAAATCCCTGCAACAAATTGCATGGCATTTTGCAACCAAAAAAAGAACTTAAAAGTATATTTTTTTGCTGGCGTATAGTCTGGCTCTGTAGTATAGCTATTATTATTAAAATTCACATCCATATAAATCTTATAAGCTGGATCTACTTTTGCCCATATAATTTTTTCAGGTTTATTGTATTCAAAAGCATGTGTTCTTCCTTTACCATCCCAATATTCCTCTACCTCTGTTCCATCCTCAAAATGAATCAAAACCTCCACAGGCATTTGCATTTCTCCTAGTCGATGGATAATGACCTCTGACTGGTAATTGACAGAAGATTCCTCTGTTGTTTCCTCGTCTTTTTCAGGATATTTGGCAAATACTTTTTCTCCATTTTCATCAAACAAACCCACAACAGGCACTTCCTCTGTATTTCGAATACTCGCAACTTTGTAATCACAAATATCTGAACCATACAAAACTTCGTCAAAAAACCAGTTCATATCCGCTCCAAAGTGATCTCCGTGATGTTGAGGTACAATTTCATTGACAATATCAATAAAATCTTGTCCACAAGGATGTTTAAATTTCCAACGTTCAAAATAAGTCCGCATGATTTCATCCATCACCTCTAAACCCACTAAATTTTCCAACATGACTAGCCAAGTAGCCGTTTTTCCATAGGCCAAAGCCCCATACCCCCCATGCTTAAAATCCCAACCATTTCTAAATACCTCTGCTATTTTGGGATTAGACATGCCCACATATCGCACTCGGTTACTCTCCTTATTGCCAATTCCTAGACCCAAATAATTGAAAAAAGAAGTTTTATCTCCATAAGTCGCATCTAAAGCTCGACTCTCCCAGTAGGTATTGAATCCTTCATCTAACCATGCTTCCTCAAATTCATTATTAGCGACCATTTGCATAAAATATTGATGTCCAAATTCATGTGCGGTTATCCCTTCAATAAAATTCCACCCCATTGGTAAGCCTGCGATGCTTCCTCCTGTAAATAAGGTAGGATATTCCATACAACAGGAACGGATACCGTATATAGGCGGATCGACAATAGTGACCGTTGGGTAAGGATATTTCCCTACATGTTCATCAAAATATTCTAAGCTTTTTTTGACCGTATGTAAATACCGCTCTGCATGATCACTATGCTCTGGCGGAATGAGTAAGCGTATTTTGACATGCTCCCATTCCTCATTAAATTCCTCAAAACCAGGAAAGGCAGTCCAAGCAAAGTCGATGACATCTTCTGCTCGATAATAGACTGTCTTTGTCCCATCCTCATGCTTTGTCTCCTCTTGTAAAACGCCTGATGCCCCTACCACCATATTATCTGGCACCCTAATTTTGACATCATACACGCCAAAATTGGCAAAAAACTCTGTACTGCTGTGAAATTGATGACAGTTCCATTGTCCTTTTTCAGCATATCGCTGACCGGCTGATTCATATACCCCAATTTTAGGAAACCATTGTACTACAAAATGGTAGTCTCTATTATAACCTGCTCTTGCCATTAATTTGGGCAATTTGGATTGGAAACGAATGTCTAGTACAATCGTATCATTAGGATATACAGGTGAATTTAGCGGTACGCTCAATACTGTTTGATCTTCCTCATTATTGTCATCTGGCTGGATGTATTTCATGCCTGCGGTGAGGTCAATAGTATCTGCTTGTACAATAGATAACACTTCCATATACCCCCAATCCTCTTCTTTTACTTCAGACAAATCCATTCCCCTAAAACCATTTCTAGCCGATTCTTTCATAAAAGTAGAACGACTATTTTTAAAGGCATTTAGATACAAATGAAATTGCAGTTCATTAATGGTATCCATTGAAGCATTACGCCAAGTTAATATTTCCCGTCCATCAATAATCTTTGTTTCTGCGTCTAATTTAATATCCATATCATAATTGGCAATGCGTGGACTCAATGGAGGATCGAAAGTTGGTGTAAAAGCAAGTGCTAATGTTGATTTTATACCCAAAAATAGCATGACTATTAATAAATTAATATATAATGGTGCTATTTTTATTTGCATATTAAAATTATCCTTATTTTTCTCTGAAATCATTATCTATGATCTAGTTAATGAATTATGAATAAATATCGCTTGCTATTATTCTTTTCTCTATAGACTCTAATACCAAAATTAATTGTCTATGGAGAAAAGCCGCAAATTTGTTAAATTACAACTAAATTTTTAAAATTTGCTATTTGATAATCGCAAAATGAAAAATCTAGTTAGTGTATGAGTGTTTAGTAATGGAAATATCAAAAATAATTCTAGCGTTATTTTTCCATTATTACTAAAACATTACTAGCTGGTTTGAGTTTTAAATAATAGCAAAAAATATATTTTCTATCTCACTTAGTGAATTGTATCATGAAACAATACATTTATAGCTTAATTGGTATCCACTTATTAATATTAATTTCTTGTAAAAAAGATTGTCCTGATGATATGAACGCTTGTGGCAATCAGATCAGTATTGATTGGTCTTCATTGAAGCAGGAAGCTACGCCCTATACACTAGAAGTATCTCCATTATTACCAGATCCAATACCTTATATTCCTGAAGCTAATCCATTGACGGAAGAGGGCATTCAGCTTGGTCGTAAACTTTTCTATGATCCTATTTTATCGGCTGATAGCACTTTGGCTTGTGCAGGTTGTCATGCTTTGGATGTGGCGTTTACTGATTCTGGTAAACGTTTTAGTACAGGTGTGAGAAATATAACAGGCAAACGGAATGCGATGGCTTTGGTTAATTTGGTATATGATGATCGTTTATTTTGGGATGGTGCAGCAGAAAGTCTAGAAGCTCAGGCCTTAGAGCCTGTTCCGAATCATGAGGAAATGGATTTGCCTTGGGAAGATGCGGTTTGTCGATTGATGAATCACGAAACTTATCGAAAGGATTTTTATGAGGCTTTTGGTATTCAGACCATTACCAAGGAGGATGTAGCTAAAGCTATTGCTCAATTTGAGCGGACTTTGGTTAGTGGATATAGTGAATTTGACCAGAGTAGTATTCCTGGAACGGGTGTTTTTCCTGGTGATTTGGCAGCAGCAGGAAAAAAGATCTTTGAAACAGAGGAAGGGGATTGTTTTCATTGTCACTCTATTACCCTCAATCTTTTTACCGATCACCGATTTCATAATAATGGATTGACAGCAGCCGAAACTCTGGATGATTATCCAGATAAAGGACTGGGAGCCATTACAGGCAACCCACAGGATAATGGTTTCTTTAGAACCCCTACCCTACGCAATATCGCTTTGACAGCTCCCTATATGCATGATGGGCGTTTTAATACCTTGGATGAGGTAATAGATCATTATAGTGAAGGCATTAAATTGGGTCCAAATGTTGATCCTATCGTTGCCACAAAATTTAAAGATGGTCTGCGTTTGACAGATTATCAAAAAGAGGCTCTTAAAGCATTTTTGGAGTCTTTGACGGATACGGGGTTTGTGAATAATCCTAATTTTAAGAGTCCGTTTGAATGATCACTCAAACCTAAACGTCTCAATCATCCGATCAATATCTTTTCTAAGAAACTGCACTATTGGTCTTATAGAATCTGCATTAGGTGTTTCTTTGAAGTAAAGGGAAGTCCAAATGAAGTGATTGACGCTATCGGTAATCGCTAATTGGGTGGAGGAAGCGGCATCTCCGCCCACTTTGTAATAGATGCCATAGACTCCGTTTTTGGTGATAAAAAGGCTATCATCACTATAATCCGCCTTCTTAAAATGTTTTGCATTTAGTTTATAGGCATCATTCAATAGTTTTGCTAAATCTTCTCTTTTTTCAATGGTTTTATAGGAAAAATGCATTTGTGCATTGAGATCTGGAAATTTCATATCCATCCAGCAAGGATGTTCTGGTTTTTGCTTGAAAAATAAGGTATCCTTTATCACTTCTGCATAAGTTGGCTTTTCAAAAGAGAAAGGACAATCTACGGGTTGATAATGCTCGTAGGCTTTTTCTGGTACTACTACTCGTGGGTAGGCTCTTGGTTTGGGAATGTATTCTGTTTCTTGACAACTGCTAAATAATAAAGGGAAAAATAATAATAGCAAGGCTGTCCAAATGCAATAAAAACGGTAGGATTGATTTTGTGAATTTTCAATATGCTTGATCATAGATTTTCTTTGGTAAGTAACAGCTAAAAAATAAACCAACATCTTGTTGTTTAATTTGCAGCTATACTTCGTTAAAAAGCCTCGACGATGCTCGCATCGTCTACGTTTTTTGCCTTGCCTAGCTACAAATTAACCTAACAAAGATGTCCAATTTATTTTTTGCTTGTTACTAAATTTAATAATCGTAGTAGAATAACTGCTATTTTTCTTGGGTTATTTTACTACGACTACAAATTTATTGATTTACCATAATAAAATTAAACAGCCTCCTGAAATTCACTAACCTCACTAGGTCGAATGGTGATGCGGACTTTTTCGATGCGGTTATCTTTGGTAGACAATACGGTAAATAAAAACCTTTTGAATCGGATTTTGTCATTCTTTTCAGGAAATTTCTGCTCTAATTCTAATAATAAACCAGCCAAGGATTCAAAATCCCCCTCTACATCAAGAAAAGTCTTGCGATCCAACTTCATGACCTTACACACATCATGCAACATGGTTCGCCCATCAAATTCATAACTATGTCGATTGACTTTTCTATAATCCACATCTGGTTCATCAGGATCATCATATTCATCCTTAATATCACCAACAATTTCCTCTAAAATATCTTCCATAGTGATCAAACCTGATGTTCCTCCATATTCATCTACTACAATGGCTAGATGCATCCTTTTTTGCTGAAACTCTTTTAATAAGGAGTCTATTTTCTTTGTTTCTGGAACATATAAAGGATCTTTCACCAAATCTACCCACTTAAAATTAGTAGTATCATCAATATCAAGATATTCCAAGAGGTCTTTAACATACAAAATTCCTTCAATGCTGTCTAGTTCTTCATCATAAACAGGAATTCTGGAATAATTGAGTTCGACAATTTTTTCTAATAAGCTATCAAAAGGAAGGCTTTTTTCTAATGCAAAAATATCCATTCTACTACACATAATTTCCTTAACCGCAATCTCTTTAAAAGAAACCAAACCTCTCAACATTATGATGTCTCGATGATCAGGCGTTCCCAATTCACTATTTTGCGCTACTAAATCAATTGCTTGATTCAATTCGGTAAAATTTAATTCTCGTTTAGAGCGATATTGATCTACTTTGCGCTCAATAAAGGAGGTAGAGGTAGCCAATAGCCGACTAAATGGACGTGCAATTCGATGGAATATATTTAATGGGAAGGAACTTAGCCTAGCTAATTTTAAATTGTAATGGGTAGCATATACCTTGGGCATTACTTCTCCAAATAAAACTAAAGTAAAAGTGCTAATAAGTGTATTTGCAGTATAGGCAATTTCCATAGAAACCAATCCCATAGCAATCAATTGATTGCAAATAAAAAAGGCAATCAATATGATAGCAACATTAACTAAGTTATTGGTTATCAATATCGTAGCCAATAGCTCTTCTGGTTTGGATAAGAGCCAAAGAATGCGTTTGCTACTAGTTGTCGATTTATCTTTTGCAAGATCTTTTAGCTGTTGGGGAGAGAGCGAAAAATAAGCTACTTCTGAGCCAGACACCATTGCAGATGTAAGCAATAGCAGGAAAATGGCCACTAGACACAGAGCTATGCCCAGCCATTCCCAATTACCGATGCCAACCATCACTAATAAAGGAGCAAAATCAATGCTCTCAAAGGGTATTGTAATATGATTAAGGTAACTATAATAGTCCCCGTCAGGGTTACTTTCCAAAACTTCTCTGATTTGGTTAAGGCGGGTATGGTTAGAAGACAGTATAGCAGGCTATAATGCAACGATATTAATGCTATGTGATATTACTGATATTGAATAATAACTAGACAAAATCATATAACTTTTAGGAAAAAGCTTTGAAATATAAATTAAACTAGCTATTTCATCATTCTTTACCATCTTCTAACGATACAATTTTCAACCGATAAATTTTATAAAAATTATATAACAGATTAAAAATAAACAAATCCCAAACAATATGCAATTACTTCGCCCAAGACAAGATGCAAAAATGAAGTTTAGAAACAAGTGAAAAACAAGTGTGCAAATTTGGATTAGAGAAATTTGACCCTAAACAAGGCAAAAAACGTAGACAATGCAGAACATTGGCGAGGAGTCTTTTAACGAATTACAGGGTTAAATTTATCAATCAAAATTAATACAATTATTTTTTACTGTCCCTTATATGAAATGTATGTAATATTTTTACAAAGTAGTATTAGGCAAAAAATAAACAACCATAGAAGAATAAGTTATTTTTGTTCCATTACTATACGTAAAAAGAACAAAAAAGGTACAATAATCAAGCCGAAAAAGCAAAGTTTTTCCGCCAATAAATTGTCAAAAACGGCTTTTTTACTTTCTTTTTAACGCAACAATGGTGACAAAAGTGTATTTGATTTATCCTTTGTCACCATTTACATTTACTGATGTATCAAATGTTTAGTGATGGAACAGAAATAAATTAGGCCATATTCCTTATTATTTAGCCTAATACTG
>JAHDFT010000252.1 GCA_020628015.1 Bacteroidota bacterium | reverse complement strand
TGCCCGTTTGTTGGGGATGTCGGTGTGATGGTTTATTTAAAATTGTATAAAACAGAGAAGATTTGTTTGTTGTTTCATCGGCATGAACAGTCTGTAATTCAGTCATGACAAGCGGTTTCTCCCCAAAACCACTCCGAAGGAGGATGTTATGGATCCGCCCGTTTGTTGGGGAGGTTGGTGTGAGTGTGATGGTTCATTTAAATTGTAGGGACAAGGCACGCCTTGTCCCCCCACCCCAAAATCATCAATTTCCCCCACAAATTATTAATTCACACCATATTCAAAAATCAATCATCATTTCACAATTCCCACACAATCTCCCACGCCTCTGGATCATAAGCCGAAATACACTCCCTTGGAATCCAGCCTGCCTGCACACAAACCGTATCACATTGAGCATTCACAATAAATTCATCTCCGTCAAAGGCATTTGCACCCGTATTCAGCCAATAATGAGTTTCACCGTCTACCACTTGCGCTTTAACGATTGCATTAAAAATGACTGCTTCCACTACAGCCGCAGTTTGTATCTGCTCGTCTAAACAGACAGGCAAGCCTGTTTCAGTATCATGTATATCAAGCGTATCCTCTTTCTCACAAGCTACAAATACAAAGAGTAATAAGGCAAATAAATAAGTGAGTTTCTGCATTGTTTTGGTTTTAGTGATGGATAAAAATAGGGATATGGTCTCCCTTCATGTTGTAGTTCTGAACGTAAAAATAGAGAAAATCGTTGGCTGGGCTGAGTAAAGCCGTATTCCGATACGGCTAAAATGCCAATCCCACACTAATTCCAAAACGATCAAATTTAAACCCATTATCCACCGCATATAAATCCTCCCGTCTTTCTAAGGCACCTGTGATGCTGCCATTTTTGACAAAAGGACGCACTAGAAACTCGACAGCAATACGCTCATTCAAAATCCATTGATAACCAGCCACAAAGCCCAAACCCCTTTCTACAAGATCACCGCCTAGATTAAGGCTATCTACACCCGTCTCCGCAATATCCACCTCTAATTTGTTATAGGTATAATTTATCCCCAGAAAAAGCCCATTCGGAGCCTCCTCAAAATTATTCCCTAAATAATAGCGAAACTCAGGCACGATACCGTATCCCTTCTCTGTCAAGACTCCCCCACCAATACCGAGATCTCGATTGCGCTGAATTGCTGCGGCATTCATCATCACACTAAATTGATCGTTAATCACCAATTCTACCCCACCGCCATACTGTCCAGATAATAAACCGAAGAATTCTGCCTTTGCGATGACTGTTTGTGCTTGTGTATTGTTGATTTGCCCTAAAAAGATCAGGCATAAAATAGATAATAGGATTTTGTATATTTTCATCATTCTTTTTTTTAGGATTTTTTTGGTAAATTGTAAAACGAAGGTCATTAAAATATGCTTTCTAATTGCTTGCACATTCCCAATGATTATCACTATGCGTTACATTACAACTTACCAAGTGCTATTATTAACTTTATCCACTATTTGGATAGGAATGGGTGATTTATGGGCGCAGTCAAAGACTACAGACCACTCCACGAATATACTTCAATTTAATTGTCATACCAACAATCCTTACTTTTTATCTCATCAGGATTCCAGTAGCATTTACCTCTATATCGAACTGGCCGCAGGAGCTTATCCAGAGGATCAACCACCTGCCCCTTTGAATATTGCTTTGGTGATGGATCGAAGTGGGTCTATGGCAGGTGCCAAGCTTGATTATGCCAAGGAAGCCACCAAATTCATGATTGACAACCTCAACAACGAAGATTTACTTGCCCTTATTACCTATGATCATGAAATCGACCTTGTTTCTTCTACCATTCCACTAAAAAACAGCAAGAATCGTAAACGGTTGAAAAAGTCGGTGGACAATATTATTGATCGAGGCGGTACAAATCTTTGTGGGGGAATGCTGGAAGGTTATGAGCAGGTGCGAGATCATTATAAAGAAGATTATGTCAATCGGGTTTTGTTGATGTCGGATGGTTATGCCAATCGGGGGATTACCGATCCCATTCGCCTGCGAGATACTGTTCAACTCATCAATAAAAAAGATCAAATCAATATGTCTACCTTTGGTCTAGGTGCCGATTTCGATGAAGATTTACTAGAATTATTGGCGGATTATGGCGGTAGTAATTACTATTTTATCCACAAAGCCAGCCTAGTACCAGAGGTTTTTGCTCAAGAATTAAAGTACCTCAAAACAGTCGTTGCCAAGCAAACACTTGTAAATATTGAGTTTCCTAGTCATGTCATTGTAGATCAAGTATATGGCTTTCCTTATTGGCAGCCTTCCACCAATCACATTACCATCCCTTTTAATGACCTTGCAGCAGAAGAGAAAAAAGCTGCCTTAATCAAATTTATCGTTCCGCAAGCGCATCAATCCGATGTTGAAATCCAAATCAATGGACGATTTAATAATGCTTTTACCGCACAAGATTCTGTATTTGCCAATCAAAAGATAGTGGTCAAACCTATAGAGGATGTAGAACAATATGAAGCCAGCCATACGAAAATGATAACCCAAGAACAACACCTCTTTCTAGCTAATGCCATGTTAGCTACTGCCCTTTTAGAGATGAAAAAGGGAAATTTGGGCGAAGGCATACAAATGATTCGGGAGAACCAAAAGTTTATGCAGCCGCTTGTCAAAGCCAATCCTTCAGACACGGCTCTTGTCAATCAATACGAGCTAAATAAATATTATATTGATGAATGGAAAGTGGTGCAAAGCAAGAGTGATTATAAAAAGAAGATGTTGGAAAAGGTGGTTAAGTTTAAAAATTATAAGTTGAGAAAAAAGAAAGCATTGTAATTGTATATCTAAATCATCACAAGTTCAAGACTTTGCCTATATCTAATTAAATCCCCCTCAAAATTTCCATTTGACTAAATAACCTCTTATTTTTGCGGCAAATTTTTCTATCGAACCTTTTGTTTAAGTGAAAAGGTCTATTGACGCAAGTCCTAAGCCCTTGACAGTATTAATTAAAACTTGACAGGTCGCTCCGATGGAGCTTTTATCCCTTGTTTTTGTTTTTTCTACAAACAGTATGGCTCCTACAGAGCTAATACTAATAGCTTCATAGAAGCTTGACTGTTTGTAGAAAAATAAATGATTACTCTAAATTGTCAAGAACTTACAGCTTGTACCACTACATCTTTCCGCTCAAACAAAGCTAAACAACAATTATGTCCGTACTTGTAAATAAAGATTCCAGAATTATTGTACAGGGATTTACTGGAAAGGAAGGTACTTTCCACGCAGGTCAAATGATTGAATATGGGAGTAATGTCGTTGGTGGTGTTACGCCTAATAAAGGAGGTCAAACACACCTAGATCGTCCAGTATTCAATACAGTTGCAGAAGCGGTTGCCGAAGTAAAAGCTGATGTGTCTATTATTTTTGTTCCACCTAGATTTGCAGCAGATGCGATTATGGAGGCTGCTGAGGCAGGCATTAAGGTCATCATTTGCATTACCGAAGGTATCCCAGTACAAGACATGGTTGTTGCCAAAAACTTCGTTAAAAGCCGTGAGAATTGCCGCCTAGTTGGTCCTAACTGCCCAGGAGTAATGACTCCAGGTGAGGCTAAGGTGGGTATTATGCCTGGTTTTATCCACAATCCAGGTCGTATTGGTATCGTTTCTCGTTCTGGTACATTGACTTACGAAGCAGTAGACCAAGTAACTAAGGCTGGTATGGGACAATCTACTTGTATCGGTATTGGTGGTGATCCTGTTGTTGGAACAACTACTAAAGATGCTGTAGAATTGTTAATGAATGATCCTGAAACTGATGGTATCATTATGATCGGGGAAATTGGTGGAGACATGGAGGCAGAGGCGGCTCGCTGGATCAAAGATAATGCAACTAAGCCAGTTGTCGGTTTTATCGCTGGACAAACGGCTCCTAAAGGACGTAAAATGGGACATGCTGGTGCTATTGTTGGTGGTAAGGATGATACGGCTGAGGCTAAGATGGCGATTATGAGGGAATGCGGGATTCATGTTGTCGAATCTCCTGCGTTTATTGGAGAGAAAATGGCGGAGGTGTTGAAATAATTCTTCTAAGATATTATAAATAGTCTGTCAATCTAAGATTGACAGACTATTTAATAATTAACATTACACAAAACTCAAATTTGATCGCACATCATTTATTTATTTCCTTGATGACTTCTATTGTCTCTTCTTTTCCTTGATGAAAAGAAGCAAAAATCAAGACTGTATGGATTTCTTAACGGCAAAATGTCCCAAAAATCCTACACAAAATAAACTCGCTGCGCTCAAACAGTATTTTGTGCTTAACGGATTTTTGAAACATTTTACCTAAAATCCATAAGGTCGAAAAAAGAGAAGAAAACTAAAATGGAATATTATCTGCAATTACATCCATTTCCCTACATTCCCCTAACCTATGACTAGATAATGGAGGATCAATTATTAATAAGGACTAACCATTATCCAAAGAATCAATAAACACTATGACCACACAACAGACCAATAATCGTTCTTTACTTCGAGGCAAAACTGCATTAATTACAGGTGGTTCTAGGGGAATTGGTGAAGCAATTGTTCGTGTATTTGCTCAAGAAGGAGCCAATATTGCTTTCACTTACTTAAATAATGTTAAAAACGCTACGGCTATTTGTCAGGAGCTTCAAACTGATAATGACCAACAAATCAAAGCTTACCAATCGGATGCCAGCGATTACCAAGCCACGGAAAACCTTGTCAAGCAAGTGCTTCAAGATTTCGGGAAGATAGATGTCTTGGTGAATAATGCGGGCATTGCCCAAGATGGTTTGCTCCTACGCCTTTCTGAAGATCAATGGGATCAAGTAATCCAATCCAATTTAAAATCTGTTTTCAATCTAACCAAACATACCACCAAACATTTTCTACGCCAACGCTCTGGTAGTATTATTAATATTAGTTCGGTAGTTGGTGTGCGTGGCAATGCTGGTCAAGTCAACTATTCGGCTTCTAAAGCGGGAATTATTGGCTTTACCAAATCGCTCTCTCGTGAACTAGGTTCCCGACAAATTCGTTGTAATGCCATCGCTCCAGGTTTCATTAATACAGACATGACCAGTACCCTAAACGATAAAACACGTCAATATTATTTAGATCGTATTCCGATGGGTAGATTTGGAACCTCAGAAGAGGTGGCCAAGGCTGCTGTATTTCTGGCATCTGATTTGTCTGATTATGTTTCTGGACAAGTAATTAGTGTATGTGGTGGATTTTTGTAAAATCTTAAGGTTTTGCGTGCGTATTAATGACATTAATTGTCTTTATTCGTCTATTTCCTATACGACTTTATCATTATTCTACATCTACGTGCGAACATTTGTCAATACCTTCAATTACCCTATTTGATTAACAATTTATGGATACCACCATCAGTTTAGAACAATATCCCATGTGGTACATCGGCTTTTGCCTATTGGCCGGACTTATTGGGGCATTGCTACTGTATTTTAAAGATAACACCTTCAAGGAGGCAAGCCGACGGCAACGATGGTTCTTATTGCCGATTGCCTTGTTTCGTTTTCTCGCCATTAGTGCTATCGCCTTTCTACTACTTACACCACTGATCAAGAATAAATTGACCGATATAGTCAAGCGTACTGTGGTCATTATGCAGGATAACTCCGCCTCCATCCGTCAGGAATTTGGCAAGGGGGATTCCGCTGCTTTGGCCAGTTCTTTGACCAATTTGGAACAAAGCTTAGGTGAACAGTTTAGAGTAGAAACGTATCATTTTGGAGACAAACTAGAAAAAGGCTTTGACTTTAATTTTAACGAGAAAACAACGAATCTATCTGATGGAATTGAGGAAATATCGAACCTTTATGCCAATCAGTATCTAGCAGCCGTGGTCATGGCTACAGATGGCATTTACAATCAAGGAAGTAATCCCGTCTATTCGACTGCTCGGATGGATGTACCGATTTATGCTGTTGCGCTAGGAGATACCACCCCTCAAAAGGACTTATTGATTGAGCGAGTACTCAATAATAAAATTGCTTATTTAGGAGATAAATTTACCATTCGAGTGGATTTATCTGCAACGAATTGTAAAGGAAATACTACTTCGATCAATATTTATCAAGGAAAAGGAAATGGGACGAAAATTACTAGCAAAGCGGTTTCCATTAAGTCAGAAGACTTTAGTCATTCTGAAGAATTTACTTTAAGTACTAGTATTCCTGGTATTATACAATACAATATTGAACTCAATCGGGTGAAAGGCGAGGTGACAACGCAAAATAACCGCCAAACCATCTTTATTGAGGTTTTAGACAATCGACAAAAGATACTTTTGCTGGCAGCAAGTCCACATCCAGATATAGCAGCGATCCGTCAGAGTATGGAGCAAAATCGCAATTATGAGACAAAAGTAGCTTATATCAATAATTTCAAGGAGTCGGTTAAGAATTATGATTTGGTCATTCTGCATGGCATACCCTCTCAACGTAATACGGCAGATGAGGTGCTAGAACAGATTAAGTCGAATCAAATTCCTGCTTGGTATATTGTCACCAATCAAACAGCCATTTCCAATCTAAATAATGCACAATCGGTGATGCGGATTGATGGGACGAATGTAGGCACCTCTAATGATGTCCGTTCCCAATTGAAGAATAACTTCACCCTATTTACAGTAGATGAAGAACTCCTTCGACAATTGCAAAATCTACCGCCAATCATTGCACCGTTTGGTAAATTTGCTGCTTCACCTACTACACAAACGCTCCTAAAGCAAAAAATAGGCAGCGTATCAACAGAATATCCTTTACTGGCTATGGAACAAGCGCAAGGTTATAAAGTAGCCGTATTTAATGCGGAAGGTTTATGGCGATGGCGTTTATTCAATTACAAGCAATTTGGCAATCACAATGCCTTTGATGAACTCATTTCTAAAACGGTACAATACTTATCTGTTAAGAATGACAAACGAAAGTTTCGGGTCAATATTCCCAAAACTTTATTCAATGAAAATGAGAATGTCACCTTTGATGCAGAGTTGTATAATGACAGTTATGAATTGGTCAATGAGCCAGAGGTTAATTTGAATGTTTTTGATGAAAATGGCAAGAGTTTTCCTTTTGTCTTTACAAAGATAGGTAAGAGTTATGCCCTAGATGCAGGCTTTTTCCCTGTTGGCACTTATACATGGAAGGCAATGACCGCCTTGAATGGCAAAGAATACTCGGCAGAAGGTCGATTCAGCGTTGCCCCTATCCAATTAGAAAGCTTACAAACCACAGCAGATCACGGTTTGATGTACAGTCTTGCGAAGCAATATGGTGGTGCAGTCGTTTATCCTGATAGTGTTAGTCGTTTATCGAAAATGATTTTAGCCAATCCAGATCTCAAACCATTGTCTTTTTCTAGCTTTAAAACCAAACCGATTATCAATTTAAAATGGTTATTTGGTCTGATTTTGGGTTTATTAGCCTTAGAATGGTTTGTAAGGAAATTTTTGGGAGGGTATTAATTTGATTATGATCAATTTCATATCCTTTTTAACATAAATTTGCCATATATACTGTAGAGCCGCATTGCAATACGGCTCTACAGCATATATGGTAAATTTACATTAGACAAATCAGAAATCAAAAGTATCCTTCTGCTCTCCCTTTAATATAGAATATAAAAGGCTACTCGTCCATTCTCCTCGAATTTTCTTGTGTTCTCGCATACAACCTTCCTTTGTAAAACCTGCTTTTTCCAGTACTTTAGCTGATCCAAGATTAGCTGTATGGCAAGTTGCATAAATCCGATGTAGTTTTAGTTTCTGAAAGCCATAACACACCATAAACCGTACAATCTCCGTTGCATACCCTTTCCCCCAATAATCGGGATGAATCACATAGCCCATGCTCGCATCTCGATTAATATAACTTTTGACATACAAGCCACAGCCTCCCATTGGTGCCTCCACATCCCTTGTTTTGATGGGGAAATAATGGGTCAATCGAGGATACATTTTAGCTGATTTAATGGAATCGGCAATATATCGCTTGGTTTGAGCCTCATCATAAGGCCCCCATGATTCATATTGCACTACCTCCATATTTTTACTATAATCATATACCGCCTCCCAATCTTTTTCCTCATACTCCCCTATTTGCAATCGTTCCGTTTCATATTTTACAGTCATGCTTGATGCTTTTTTTTATTTTATGGTATGCTGATTTTTTCTAGTTCTAAGATATTTGGGGGTGAGTTTATCTTTGGCATGATATATTATTCTAGCCCTGAAGGGGCAAAAGCAA
>JAHDFT010000251.1:5103-8332 GCA_020628015.1 Bacteroidota bacterium | reverse complement strand
TAGCTTTTTCGTTTTTTAGATCAAAAAATACAATGCAAAACAACACTCCCACTAGTCCAAATTTTGATGGCTCCTCCTTTTCTAAATACTTTTCCTACTGTACTTTTATAGTATTTGTACTGTCTATTTCCAATAATTTAGTTGCCCAAAACACAATATCCTCAAATTTTCCTAGTACACAAATAGGCAATATTGAATGGATGACCGAAAACCTTAATATACCTAGTCCTCAATCTTGTTGCTATAATGATTCCTTAGAAAATTGCGAAAAATATGGTCGGCTTTATTATTATGAAGAAGCGGTCAATATTTGTCCAGAAGGTTGGCGGCTTCCTACTGTAAATGATTTTGATAGTTTAGAAGCTTATTTTTATCAAAAAGATTATAACCATCAAGATTTAATG
The DNA here is from genome assembly GCA_020628015.1 of Bacteroidota bacterium. Lineage (GTDB taxonomy): Bacteria > Bacteroidota > Bacteroidia > Chitinophagales > UBA2359 > JAHDFT01. The sequence continues at coordinate 7,928 of JAHDFT010000251.1, read as the reverse complement.
GCTCCCAATGCTTGGATACGTTATCCTGATGCCAGCAATCGAAGCCAACTTTCTTTCCTACCTGCTGGTATGAAGCACAAAAAAAGCTATCGAAGTCTAGGAAAAAGTACTAGTTTTTGGCTGCATAATCCAGATTACCCCACAAAATTAGCCCATATTCATGTATTGGATTTTAAAGAAAAAAAGAAAACAACCAATGGGAAGACTAATAAAGAATACGTTTTATATGCCTACGATCATGAACATGAAAAAAAGATGCCTATTGGCAAGAAGCGATTGTTCTCTGTAAGGTGTGTTCGATCTGTTGCAAAATAGCTGCATTAAATACGAACCTTAACCTTTTATAAGTGTTAAGCCTGTATGAAAAAAATTGTACTTACCTTAGTCCTTATATTTTTGTGGGGCATTCATTTACAAGCACAACCAAAAGCTAAAGCTCCAACTAATAAAATACATATTATAGGGAGCGTTATTGATGGGAATGATACGCCGATTCCTTTTGCTTCGATTGCTGTTTATTCGGTAACGGATTCTAGTATGGTAACAGGAGAAGCAAGTAATTTTGAGGGGAAATTTCGGATTCCAGTTAAGGCTGGTGATTATTACCTCAAATTGAGTTTCTTAGCCTATCAAGAAAAAATGGTGGATGGGGTGAAAGTTGTGGATAAAGATGTGGATATGGGGAAAATTACCCTAGAAGAAAGTGCTATCGCCCTAGAAGCTGTCGAAATTGAAGGGGAAAAGAGTGAAATGGAGTTGAAATTGGATAGACGGGTGTTTAATGTGGGCAAGGATTTGAGTAATAGAGGAGGAAATGCGGTTGAAATCTTGGATAATGTGCCTTCGGTAACGGTGGATATTGATGGGAATGTGAGTTTGAGAGGGAGTGAAAATGTACGTATTTTGGTAGATGGTAAGCCTTCGGGTTTAGTAGGAAGTACAACAGATGCCTTACGTCAGTTACAAGGGAATTTGATTGAACAGGTAGAAGTCATTACCAATCCTTCTGCTCGTTACGATGCGGAAGGAGAAGTAGGGATTATCAATATTGTCCTTAAAAAACAGAAAAAGAAAGGGGTGAATGGTTCCTTTGATTTTAATGTCGGTTCTCCTGCGAATCATGGCGTGGCTTATAATCTTAATTTTAGAAGGAAAAAGTACAATTTATTCACCAATTTTGGATTGAGTTATAATAAAATGAGAGGAGGAGGTACGACTTATCAACGTTACCTCAATGAAACCATACTAGACTCAACGGGTCAGGCAACTACTTGGGAAGTTTTGGATTCTGAACGCAATCACCGAAGGGGTGGTTTGTCTAGTAATATTCAATTTGGTTCTGATTTCTTTTTAAATGACCAAAATACACTCACCGTTTCGGGATTATATAAGTATGGACAAAATCGCAATAATGCCTCCGTTATCTATAATTATTTGGATGATTTTGGCAATGCGTTGAGTGTGACGAATAGAAGTGATCAGGAAAAAGAGCCGAGTCAAAATGCAGAAGCGGCTTTGCGTTATAAAAAGACCTTTGATGAAAAAGATCGGTCTTTTACCTTCGATTTTAAATACATTCAACGAGATGAGACCGAATCGGCTACTTATCAAGAAAATAGCACTTATTATGTCAATCCACCAGCAGAAAATTTACCAATAGAGCAACGGTCTACGAATACGGAAGATGAAATTACTTTCTTGGCACAAACGGATTATGTGCATCCTATTAGTAAAGATGGTAAAATTGAGGCAGGTTTAAAGGCTTCCTTTAGGAATATTGATAATGATTTTAAGGTAGAGGAGTTGGAAGAAAATATCTGGACGGTCTTGCCTGACTTTGATGACCGTTTGAATTATGTAGAAAATATTTATGCGGCTTATTTGATGGCAGGTAATAAGAAAAATCGCTTCTCTTGGCAGGCTGGTTTACGGGTAGAACATTCTGATATTCGCACAGAGTTGGTGGATAGTGAGCAAACGAATGACCGCAAATACACCAATTTCTTTCCTAGTGCCCATATTTCTTATGAACTCAATGCGGCTAATTCTTTGCAGGTGAGTTATAGTCGTCGATTGACCCGTCCTCGTTTTTGGTTTCTCCTACCCTTCTTTACTTTTAGTGATAATCGTAACCTTTTCTCAGGTAATCCAAATCTTGATCCAGAATATACTGATTCCTATGAGTTGGGTTTTCTTCGCAATTTTGAACAGGGATCTTTTTTGACTACGGCTTATTATCGTTATCGAACGGGGGTCATTCAACGTATTTTGATTTCTAATGGAGATGGAACTACTAGGCGTTTTCCTATCAATCTAGGTACTCAAAATGAATATGGTTTAGAAATGAATCTTTCTTATGAGCCTTTTGATTGGTGGCGCATGAATTTGAATTTCAATGGATTAAGAGCAATTACGGAGGGGACTTATGAAGGACAGACGCTATTTAGTGATGCTTTAACTTGGAATAGTCGATTCTCTACAAAATTTAAACTCCCTGCCAATTTTGATTTGCAAACCTCTTTTGATTATCGGGCACCAGCTATTTCTCCACAAGGGAAAAGGCTTTCAATGTATGCTTGGGATGCTGGTATTTCTAAGGATGTACTCAAAAATAAAGGGACGATTTCTCTAAGTGCTAAGGATATACTTAATTCTCGCAAGCGTAGAGGAATTACCGAAACAGATAATTTCTTCTCTATCTCTGAATTTCAATGGCGTTCTCGACAAATCCTATTGTCTTTTAATTACCGCTTAAATCAACAAAAGAAACGTGGTGGAAGAGGTGGTTATGGTGGTGGTCGATAGGTTTTGATGAAGCTATAATC
>JAHDFT010000251.1:0-5003 GCA_020628015.1 Bacteroidota bacterium | reverse complement strand
GTGGTGGAAGAGGTGGTTATGGTGGTGGTCGATAGGTTTTGATGAAGCTATAATCGGTAAAGATGATGGTTGATTTAACTATTTAAAAAAGAGAAAAACATTAAGAAATTAAGGAATACATTAAGATAATTAAGGCTTGATCTTCCTATCTTAATGTTAAAAAAATATTTTAAACAGCAGTATGCCATAAAAGAAAAAGAGACAGTACCAACAAAGTGGTACCATCTCTGGCTCTCTTAAATACTGCTCAACTTTACATCCTGCCTGTAGCAGGATAAAATTGGGTTAGTTGTTCATTTAGCTTTCGGGATTCATTATCCGACTGATTACTGTAGGATAACTTTTCGTAGTATTTTTATTAATCATTTTATGCCTTCACTAATCCCAACACAGTATAGTACAATCTATGGTTTGAAATTGTAGTCACTAAGGTTTCGGATTAGGTTTCCATCCTCTTACAATTTTATCATCATTGGTTGCAGGAGAAAATGGTAGTGGTTGTATGGTATAAGGATTAGATCTAAATTTATGTTTTTGATCTCCTCGCATAATTTGCACCTGCCCTTGATCTGTTGTTCTTATCATTTGGTTGTTCACATTCTGAGCATAAACACTCTGCGTTGTATTGGCAAACATGACAGGAGCTTGCCCAGGTACCTGTTGTTGGAAAGTTTCATCATACAATAACTCCCCATTTTGCTGAATTTTTACCAGCCACATATTGCCATCTTGTCTTTGATCAGAACCATAAGTACCTGCTACTACCATTGCCCCATCTTCACTTTGGGTAATGTCATGAAAGGCATCACTACCATAACTTCCCATTACCTTTTCCCACATAATATTTCCTTGTGGTGATACTTTCAATAACCATCCATCACCATCATTTTCATTCTGCTGAATTGTTCCTACCAATTGGAAAGTACCATCATTAAGTGGATGAATTGCATGTATCATGTCTTTTGTCGTATTTCCTCCTAGTAAGGAAGTCCATGTAATCAAACCACTAGGATCAAACTTAATGACTAAAGCATCCTCATTACTAGTAGCTGTAATAGCCGATACAATATATCCTTGATCTACTGTTTGATGCAAATCTGTAATATTGATCATTTGTTCTAGATGATAACGTTCATCCCATATCTCTGCTCCATTATAGTCTACTTTCAACATCCATATAAAATGGTCTTCTTGTAACTGTGGTTGTCCAGCTCTATTATCAAAACTGGCAACATGCTTAGTTCCTGCTATAACAAATTCATCATTAGCATTTTTTGTAATAGCATTTCCAGTCTCCATTGCTCCAGTTCCATACGTTTTATTCCATAATAATTGTCCATTTGGGTCAACTTTTACAATCCATAGGTCATTTTGTCCATTTCCCTTTGACCAAGTGGTTCCAATCATCATATATCCTCCATCTCCTGTACTCACAATATCTACTAAAACATCATTTTGAGTTCCACCTATAGTTTTATCCCATATAATTTGTCCTTGTGCATTGGTTTTAAATATCCAAGCATCCATCCCTCCCGAGCCTTTTCTGTTGGTTTGCCCTACAAAAATTTGCCCATTATCAGGGGTATAAATCATAGAATGTATTATTTCTTGATTCCAAGAATCAAAAGAATTGCTATATAAAACACAATTGGGCAGATTAGTCATTTCGGCAGCTAAGGCTGGATAACTGATAAAAATAGAGAGCATTAAATAGATCACTCTTTTCATAACATCAAATTTTAGCGGTTACAATAATTATTTACCATAGTCCCTTCAAAGTATTTACTAACACAAATAAAATAGAAGATAGAATCTTGTAAATGCTACTATGTCTGCTATGTTGGAGGCGCAAATCCAATAGTTTATAAAGTAGCAACTTGACTTTATTAACAATACAATAATAAATACTTACTTTTTATTATTCGTATGCTTTCAGTCTTAGTTATAGGCATAGTTTAGACACTTGTGATAATACTCATACTGTTGTATAAGTCCTCACAATTAAATAGACTTGACAAAACTTTATGATCTTTCAAGGGAGAATTTTGAAGATCATAATTGTTGATAGTGTAATAAAAAATGGTGGTTGCTATATTTTAAATTACTAGTAGAGAATAGTAATGATTTTACTGTTCATTGCTACCTCTTATCAAGCCATTGATTTTGTAATCATTTGATTAATTAGAAGATGATTTAGAGAGCATTATACAAGTATATAGCATCCTCATATCACAATGAAATGAAATGATATGCATAGACATTATATGTGCTGTTATTAGAATAAAAAAACAGTCTAAATATTCTAATTTCAAGCAATTGATCAATCTATAATTTAATGATACTAATACTATGTATCTATAGTGAATTTCTTATAAAGACATTTAAGGCATTAAATATCTAGGATAGGGCTAAAGCACTTTTTTGCAAAAACTAAACAGGGTATAAAACGAAATAAACTACATTGTTCTTTGAAATGGCGATATAGAATAAGAAATAATAACTGGTGAATGAATGTTTTGTTCATTAATTGAAAATATCTCTAGAAAAATGAGATCAGTATAGTATATATAAACAAAAAATAATAATTTGAATGGAGGCGAAATAATAGATAAAATAAAAAATCATAAACAACTAGAGCCCAGAAATAATCACTAAATAATAAAATAATAATTTGGATAGTAAATACTTAGTAACAAGCAAAAAATAAATTGTACATCTTGTCCCATTTAATTTTTTGCTGTTACTTAATTAAATGTGCAAATTAGAAGTGAATGCGTTAAAAACAAGAGTAAAAGCGTGTTTTATAAATCATAAAATATTACAAATTTAATAATCATGCTTTGCTACTGTCCTAAGTAACAGACACTTAGTTGAAATTTGACATCCAAGTGCCCGAATTGGTTTTTAATTGTATACCTGACTAAGAGCAAGAGCCAAAAAATAATTTCCTCATTTTGATTGATAAATTTACCCCTATACTGCGTTAAAAAGCCTCGCCAATGCCCTGCATTGCCTGCGTTTTTTGCCTTGTCTAGTGTCAAATTTCCCTAATCAAAATCGGGAACTTATTTTTCACTCTTTACTAATGCATTGCAATTTTTTTGCCAGTTCACACATTTCACTTCTGATTTGTTATTTATTATAAATAAATTATTTGTCTTTCACTATGTCTAACAACGATCCTACAGGTTTAACTTTTTTTTCAGAAGAATTACTTTTAGTACCTTCCTCTGGACTTTCTAACAATTCTGTATTGTCAGAACTGTTGTCTTTTGAGTCCATTCTATTTTTCCGTAGATCTCTAAATCCTGTAGACTCAGGTAACGCAGGTTCTAATAACTTAATAATTCTTACATTAGGTTCCTGATTAGACCTCGCAATTGTACCAACCGTTGGTTCATCCGTAGCTTCTGCACGTTCCTTATCACTTGGATAACCTGCTAAAATATAATCCCCCTCAATCGTCTTAGAAAGTGCGTAAGCTTTTTCTAACACTCCTGTTCCACAAGTTCTTTCCCAGATCAATTTTCCTGCTTTATTGATTTTCACCAGCCACATACTCCCCTCTTCTGGACTACTTTCGCCATAAGTACCTGTCACCACAAAATTACCATCTTTACTCTGCACCATATCGTAAAACTCATCACTACCAAAACTTCCTAGTACTTTTTCCCATACAACATGTCCTTGTGAGGTAAGGTTCAAGAGCCATCCATCACCATCTCCAATATCATTAGGATTCACAGTTATTCCTGCCGCCAAGAAACTACCATCATAAGTAGGTTGCAAGGCATGAATCATATCACTAGTATTCTCTCCACCAAGCCAAGTACGCCACAAAAGCAAGCCCTCTTCATCCACTTTTATAATTAAAGCATTTTCTTTATTGTCTGCTTCCATTCTTGTAATGGTCGAAATTAAATAACCATCATCCCAAGTATGGTGAAAATCAGTAACCACCGCCATCTTATCTGTATGCAATCTTTCATCCCAAATCTTAGTACCAGTCATATCAATTTCAAGCAACCAAACAAAATGATCAAGTGTCATTTTAGGCTTACCATTTTTATTCACATAATTACTGTGATGCTTAGAACCAGCTACTACAATATTATTTCGTTTATTGACTACAATTGCGCTACCTCTTTCTGTCGTCTTAGTACCAAAAGTACGTTCCCATCGCACATGCCCAGTTAGGTCAATTTTCACTACCCAAACATCTGACCTTCCTTTTCCTTGCGCCCAAGTACTACCTACTATAGCATAGCCCTCATTGCCAATTATGGCTACATCATTAAAAAAGTCAGTTCCCTTATGCCCAATTTTCCGTTCCCACAATTTCTCTCCATTTGCATCTGTCTTAAACACCCATCCATCTAGCTTTTGTACACCATCTGTATAAGTCTGTCCCACATAAAGAAAACCCATATCATGTGTTCGAATCATTTTATAAATCTTCGAAGAACTTCCTTTTCCATAAGTTTTTTCCCATTGTACATCTGGCGAAAATGGCTTTTCTTTTATTTTCTCTCCTCCATCTTGCCCAAAAGCAACATGTGTTAATAAGGCAAAAGCAAGTAAGAACAATAACTTACTATAATGAATCATACTTGAGGCTTTAGTTTAGTTAAAACTTTGGTCACGTTTTGCTTTGTTTCCAAAACAATAAATAAATAAGATCAATATGGAATGAATAATACATTAGTGAATAAACATCGACTAGGATTCTGTATTATAGTAATCAAATAAGCAGTATGGAGCCTTAAGTGATGGATTAGAAATAAAGTCGGACAAAATATCCTTTCCATTATTTAGTCTAAAACAAGGCACAAAAATAGCGCATACATGGAATGTACGTGATATTTTTGCAACACAGTATTAGGCGAAATAATAAAGGATATGGACGAATTTATTTCTGTTCCATCACCAAACCTTATTTTAACTACTGTTGAATGTAAAGTAAATGCGCTAACTATTTACTTTTACAAGGTTGTTCAGTTACT
>JAHDFT010000250.1:6220-8341 GCA_020628015.1 Bacteroidota bacterium | reverse complement strand
TGGTCTTCGACGACCAAATCAATCGGGCTGTTTTTATTGTTTTTGATGGTAATTTCCCATGATTTTAATTCCTTTTTAGCAAGTCCAATAATCCTTTTCTTTGAGAAATCTTTTTGAATTTCTCTACTAATCATAATATCGTTATCCCGCCCAATAGAAACGCTTAAAGTATCTTCAAATCCTTTTAGATCGAGGAAGGTTTGTCCTTGATAAATGCCTTGAAAAAATAGGTTGGCATTTCCGCTAATCATTTCATATTGCGTCCAGTCAGGGATTTTGGCGGTTAAATAGGCATCATCGGATAATTTGGGTACTGCGCTATAATGATACTGAGTCGGCACTTCATACTCTACCATTGTGACATCATAAGGCTGATTATCAGATGGAATAGAATAAGGGATTTCGATTTCAAATTCTGTTGAGACTTGGCGTTTTTCAATGGCTAAAGGGACATGTTCTTTTTTCTTTGTTGCATTTTCTTTTGATAGTCTATCTCGTTTCGCTGATTTAGAAGAAATACTGTATGCTACTACAACTGCCTCATCTAAACTCACCCTATCAGGAACCATTGTAATGTCTAACTTAGGTGACTTGGCATACTGTTCTTGACTTTTATAGCCCACATACTTAAATTCCAATATACTTTTGTCATTAGGCATATATATTTGATACTCCCCATTTACATCTGTAACTGCTCCTAAATTTGTATCTTTTACTATGACATTTACTCCGATCAATGTTTGTCCTTCTTCATCTATCACTCGTCCAGAAACTATTCCCCTATAAGCATTTTTTGTTTGTGCTAATGACCGATCTATTGGCTTGTAATAATTATTGAAGGTAAGATAATAGGTAGGCAATTCAGGTTTGTAATTACTAATGTTTGGATTTCCTGTAGAAAGAATCAATTGTACATTTTTCCAGTCTTCATCTGTATTTTGATATACTTTTGCCTTATAGAAAAGATTCATGGGCTGATTGACATCTACAATTCTCAAATCATAATTCGGTTCCCAGCCTGCATCATTGACTAAATATTTAAGTTCTACCGAGTAATTCATTGCCGATTTTGCCGCTACCACAACTTTCACAATACTGGTAGGTAAATCTGATTTTGAATTGAGTTCTAGTAATTGTCTGGCTGATTCAACATAGTTTGTTTTTAACAGTAATATTTGTTTATCTAAGTTTTTGCGCTTTATTTCAATTTCGGTTAATCGGCTCCGAAAAAAAACGGCTGCATTTTCCAATTCACTTACGTCTACCCCATCATCTCCTCCAATGGCTTTATTCGCTAAAATCATCTCTTTTTCTTGTTGATACACTTTTTTCAAAGCATCTATTAAGTCAAGACTGTCTTTAATGGATAATTTGGCTTGTTCTAGTTGGTCAATTTCGGCAGATATTTTTACCTTATTCAAATAATCTATGCTTTGGGAAACAGAAACGACCATTAGGTCATTATTCCCCTTGACTTGCACACTTTCTGCATTCAATTTTGCAGATAAGCCTTTAAAAATCAAAGTTGTTTCTCCTTTTTTTAGCTCGACATTTGCCTGACGGCTTATTTCGGCTCCTTCTTGATAGACGGTGACATTTTTGATCTCCGCTTCAATCTCTTTTTCATTTTGAGCGATTACATGGAGGTGGATGAGTCCGATGAATAAAAGTGTGATAATTGTTCTCATATTTAGTTGTTTTTGGTGATATAATTCCCTTTCTAAGGAACCGATTAAAAGATTAGACAACTAAATATAGGTGTTTTTTTGCTTTTGGTGAATTATTATTTCAATACCTCCTCAATCATTTTCCCTACCTGAAATTCCTCAATTTCACTTACTTGACTCAGTTTAATATGCCGCATTGATTTTCCTGTGCCTTGAATTAAATGTTGGTTGGTTTGTATTTTGTTGAACTCAAAAAAACCAAAGGTGACATGCTTTTTTGTGGTTTTTAAATAGCAGAAGTCTTTTTCTAGCGCATATACAGGTCTACTCCATTTGAATTGTTCTGTTGTATTTGGAGCTTTTGCAAAAATGAGTTTTCGCAATTCGGACAAGATTACTTTGTGATTTTCAGCCGAATTTTTGATGTAATTGTTTACTTCTTGATTCATAGTTT
>JAHDFT010000250.1:0-6120 GCA_020628015.1 Bacteroidota bacterium | reverse complement strand
CCCTCAATCCTTAATATTTAAAACACATTACTTTTTCGTCACCTGACATTTCTCCAGTATCTTCAAAACCCACTTTTTTATAAAAGTCATCTGCGCCACCTTCTTCCTTGGGTACATAAGACAAGTAAATTTCGCTAACCTCTGGCACTTCTTCTTTTATCACTTTTTTGATCAGTTCCATCGCAGCCCTTCCATAGCCTTTGCCTTGATGATTTTTATCTATCATGAATCGCCAGACCCCATATTCTTTATTTTTATGGTCAAATTCAAGCATCACAAAGCCTACTGGCTCTTCCTCATTATAAATACCTCGAAACCAAGCTGTTTCTTCATAATTTCCTTGAGCAATCGAAACGGCATTGGAGGCTACTTGGTCTTTTTGATTGTCAAAAACTGATAGTCTTAGTATGCTTAGTAAGTTTTCCTTTGTGATTTCTTTGAAATTAACCATTTAATTAGATTATTAACAGTATATGAATGAATTTTAAAATTGTAAAAATTGGTTACTAAACCTAATTTACAATCCATTGAATGTTGAATTGGTGATTATAGTTCAATCTTCACTATATATTTTTCAAAATTACTTGTTTGCAATTGACTTTCATTACTTAGGGCTAAATTTTTATTTTGAGCATAAAGCGACTTTATACCTTTAGTGATGAGTAAAATTATCAAAAGCAACTTTTATTCATATAAATACGGCTCCTCATTATAAGCCATCGTTCTAACATTTTCCAAAACCCTTTTCATATAAATTTTCCAGAAGGTTTTGGCAAAAATCCAGTTGAATGGATAGAAAAAAGGCTTATTAGCGTGTAGCCAATAGGTGTATTCTACAGTAGTTCTGTTTTCATCTATTGGTATTGTTTTCCATTCCCCTACAAATTTATAAAATCCTAGCATCCACGATTGAAATTCGTCTACTTGAATGATCCAGTAGTCATTTTCTACTCTTTCTAATATGTGATCTACTGAAGCAAAACCACCTTTTTGGGTGAGCGATTTTGCCACATGGATTTTCTTGCTTGACCCTATTTTTCCCCAGTTTTCATCATCGCTTGTATGGGTTACTTTGGGCATAATGCCGTATCCTGTGTGTACTTTGCTTACATCACACAACATTGGGGTTTTAAATGCTCTTTCGAGGGAGCATTCAAAAATAGATGATATTTTGATTTGGAATTTCAGAATTGTTGAGTTTATTTTGATTGGCTTTATAGTTTCCCTTTATAAGTTGATGACCAACCCAATATGGCTTTCATTTTTTGTGAAGGGGTAAATTTAAATGCTGTAGAGTCTCTTCTTTGGGAGACATAGAATTTTCCAAAATTTTGGATAGTTGTACTTGATTTATCTTTTATATTGTCATAGACTGTATCTATAAATCCTGTCAAGTATTTTTCAGCATTTGCTTCGCTACAATTCATTTTTCTAGCATATTGCTTTATGAATTCTTTATGTTTGATTGTTTTATCTCCGAAATAAGCCATTTTGTAGTTTATTTTGATTGTTATTTATCCATCCTTAATTTCCCCCAATTCATACAACTCTTGAATAATAGGTTTTAAGTCTAGCCATTCTATATCCTCCACTTCATTTTTATACTTTGGAGTAGACTTCATATAATCCATCAAAAACCAAGCATCTATGGGGCCTAATGCTGGCGGATAATATAATACAACTTCTACTGATTGTTGCGTTTTTTTATGGTAAAATCCACATGCATTTCCATGAAAATAGTAATTCCATTTTCTGGATAATTCTCCTTTCCTTGGAACTAGTTCTCCACGTTTGGAAACCAATTGAATAAATTCACTTTTAATGTGAATATCCAAACCATATTTCTTTCCAAGCTTTTCCATTAATTGCTTTCCGTCATTTCGAAAATCAATAATGGCTTGTTTTAGGAGGTGTTTAGATAATGATTGGGGACTCATAAATATAAGCACATTTTATTCATATTCCATTCCAAATCTAAATCTGCATCACAGACCGCACATTCATATATCTCCTCCTTAATCAAATTTTTGGTTTGACAATGTTCACAATACCTGAATTCAAATGCACTGGTAAAATATTTTGGATGTGCTATTTTAAGTTTATTGAGTACCAAATCTACTACTGTCCATGAACTCGGTTTGGGGCAGTAACCTGTGGATTGGTTCGTGATTTCGCTGATATACACTTCTCCCTCCTCAAAATTGAATGTTATTTCTCCTGCCGAAAGTACATTCCTTCCTCCTGCACATGCTACATGTTCTGAATGTCGATCACTTAGGACTAAAATTGCTGCTTCATTAATAATGAAAGTCGCAATAACAACATCGTTTACAATTGTTTGATTCGATGCCTTCACCCATTTTTGTATATCTTCAATTTGACTGATTTTACACCCTTCATATTGTGGATCTACTTTTGCTGCGATTTCTTTGGGGCCTATGTAAAAATAGGATTGAAATTGTTTCATTTTATTTTTTTAGCGTTTTGATAAACCTAAAACCAATAAAGATTCTGGTTTATCAAGCTATTTTAAAAAGAAGAAACATTAAGAAATTAAGGAAAACATTAAGATAATTAAGAAATAATCTAGTACAAATACTTCATTTTTCTAGAATTTTATTGCACAATCTCCTTTTCCATTAACTTCAAATAAGCCTTCACATTATTAGACTCCTCTGCATTGTACTTTAGTTCCAATTGATGGGCTAATTCCTGGCTTTTTTCCTCAAAAATTCTTGTCATGGTCAATAAGCTATTCCAGATATGTTGCTTTTTAGCATTAGGATAAGTATTTAAAATTTGCGTCCTCATTTTGGGAGCTATATAGTTTTTTAGGAAGCGATGACTTTTCCCTAGATTAATCATAAATCCATGATCTGCTGCCACATGCCAAGCAATCATCCGCATAAACATTTTTCTCACGGGATTTTCAAGCATATCCTTTGCATAAAGGAGGTCATTTCTTGCCAATCCTTTCACGACATAAGTCGCCACCCACCAAAATTCATTGCAACAGTCGGTATAGTCCTTTTGGGAAGGTTTTCTAGTCCAATAATCGCTATCATTAGGTACTGGCTGCTCCTTGAACAAATTATCCTTATCTAGTAGTATTTTGGTTAGGCTGTCTTGTAGTTGGTCTTTGTTTTTTAATGCTACTAAAGTCAAATCAATTCGATTGAAATCCTTAAATAACATTAAATAGGCGATGTCCTCTTGTACTGGTTTGGGTTGATTGCTATAGAGGTTCATCTCATTCGGCATTTGCATAATGATTCGCTCTCCAAAAATGTCTATCCAATTGGGATTTGCCCTAAAGTAATCCAGTTCTTCTACCAAATAAATGACATCAAAATCTTGAAAATCATCTTTTTTAACCTTATGGTTTACTCTTGATCCATTTAAGATGACCGCTCTGATCCTTTCCTCTTTTTCTGCTGTAGAAAGTATTAATGATAGGATTGCTGTTTCGCTTCGCATTTTTGTTTTTTTTATTGCTAGTGAATAGCAAATCTTCTTACAACAACCTTATCACTAAGTTGGGCTTGTAAGATATAGAGTCCCTTTGGTAAATGGGCAATATTTAATAGGGTATTCCATGAGGATATATTTTGGGTTAATATGATTTTACCCATACTATCTTGAATCACTAATTCCTTTATTTCTTTATCAGATTGCACTTCGATTTGTTTACTTCCTGTATGTTGAACAATATAAAATAATTCTTCATTTTCATTTTCTATTGTACTATTAATAATATCTTTCAACAATGCATAAGATGCGATCCATTTCCCATTCAAAAAAATAACAAGCCTAAACACTCCTTCTTCTACATTAGTCAGGTCTACATTTAAAGGAAAAGTAGCAGTTTGATTGACACATTTATTTGTGGGAATAGTCATTGAAATAGGTAGGGTATTATTTGCAATTTGCTTATCATTTTGATGAATCACATATTCCAAAGTAGTATTAACTTCTGGTGTTTCACTAAATCCAGTATAAGTAAAATCAAAAGTAGTATTCAACCTGTCATTGCCAATTAAATTATCTAGTTCTGTTCGTGAATGGTTTAGTTTGGCTCTATATACATTCGTTACACTATCGGCAGACATTTCAGTATGAATTAAATTTAATGCGACATATTCCTCATAAGCTTCAAAGGCTTTTTCCTGAAGATAGGTAGCATCTTCTGTGGAAAGTGTCCCATTAAAAGATAAACCTACAGGTGATTTATCAAAAATGGTTGCATAAAACACACAAGCAGTTAAATAACTACCTGCATAAGATGGATGATTTCCATCCTTATCATACAGATTAATCGGGTCATTTTCATCCCGTATTTTTTTCCAAGCTGCACCGATAGGAGCGACTTCTGTACCAAATATATTCGCTACACTATTATAGGCTTCAGTTACCAGTTCTTGATGCTCATAATAAGGATAATTGGCATTATAGGGATAATTGAGACTGCTGTCACGTCCCCATGTCATATAAAAAATGGTCTTGTTTAGACAGGGCGTATTTTTATTGATGATTTGGATCAACTGCTCTGCTCCATTATAGAAGTCAAGATAATAATAGGAAGGTCTAAGGCTATGATCTTGTAAAATGACATGATCCCAATCATTACTTTTTATCTCGTAGATAGAAGTATTATTTGTAGTGTGTTGCATAAGATTATAACCACCTGGGGTGCTTTGGCTATAAATTAAAGTATCTCCACTAGCTAATGCCAATTTAGCAGTCATTTCTGGCATATCATAGAAATAAGTATAACTATTCCCTAAAAAAAGTACTTTTTTAGTTGTTTGGGCTTGTAAAGTTAGTGTTAAAAAGATACCGATTAAAGTTAGTAATAGGTTTTTCTTCATGGTGATTTCATTTTGGGTGTTTTGACAATATCTGAAATAGTCTTTCCATTGTCTATAAATAAGTTTTCACATTATTAGACTCCTCTGAATTGTGATTTAGTTGCAATTGATGCACTAACTTAGACATTTCTCCTCAAAAATAGTGGCTATGATCAAGTAGAAAGTACTAATGATAGGATTGCTGCTTCGCTTCGCATTTTTGTTTTTTTGTGGTTGGTGAGGGTTTACACTTCTTATTTAGTCCTCTACTCTTTTAAATACTTTTTGAACTGTATCCCATTCAAATTTACTGCCAACAGGTGCTTCTAAAAGGTCGATTATGGTATCATCAATATTGAGCACAAAACCGAGTGAAAGTATTTGAAGGTTATCTTTATCATCTATGTATTCTTGTGTTTCATCACCCGCCATTATTCGCCAACCTGAATCATAAATGCCATTCTCCTCTTTTCCAAGAATTTCTTTTTCTTCTCTATATAAATAGCCAATCTTTCTTTTCTTTTTACTGATTTCATTCGTAACGAAACAACGATGAATGTATTTTTCTACTAAATTTTCTTCTTCGCTTTTTATATCAGTATTAATGATATTTTGGGTTTCAAATTCAATTTCGTCTCCAATCGCTAAATCCTTGATGTATCGTGGCATATTGGCTAAATCTCCTATAAATTGATTGCCTTTTCTTTCCTTTATTTCCACCCACATCCTTTCTGCTTTTGGAATGGTGGGATCATCTGATTGAAACCTAAAAATCACTTTGGCGAAATTGCCTATAGCTAATTTTTCGACGACCGATTTTGGAGGAACATAAAAGGTGTATTTAGATTCCTTCGCTAATTCGGTAATATCGTCGATTTGCCATGATTTCATTTGTTTTTGTTTTTGTTGGAAAAATCAAAGTTTGTTTAACAATACCTCGACACTTTCCTGTAATCCACACTAGAAAGCAAATATATAAAATAATCTAGTTGTTTTTTTAAGCTTGTGTGATTTATATATATTCTCTACTCCAAAACCTCCTTCCATCGCTCAGACTCCGCAAACGCCTTGATAATTTCATTCCTTTTTCGCAGCAATTTTTCCATGTATTTTGTAAGAAATAATTGATCTGCTATTTTTCCTAATAGACCTAGTGGAGATTCATAATCGAAAATATCTATCATTAATGTCTCTCCTTCTTTTTCTTGGAATATGTGTTCGTGTTTGAAGCGTTTGAAGGCTCCCTTTTCCATTTCGTCAACAAAGTAGGTGG
>JAHDFT010000249.1 GCA_020628015.1 Bacteroidota bacterium | reverse complement strand
CCACCCCCATCCTCAAAATTCCCCTCCTTTCTAGGAATCTCCCAGCTCCCACCTCAAAATTCCACCCCTAGCTGTCAAATTCCCAACCCCATCCAAAAAATTCCCCTCCCTGCTGTCAATCTCCCAGCCCCCACCTCAAAATTCCCCTACCTTCTAGGAATCTCCCAGCCCACCCTCTAAAATTTCTCCCCTCTCTGGGAAATTCCCAGCCCCCACCTAAAAATTCCCCTACCCACCAGCAAATTCCCAGCCTCCCTCCCCAAACAAATTTGTCTCACCTTAAACACACTCACAATACAACAAAAACATTATAGCGTAAAATTGTGTTATTTATAACACTTTTTAATACATGTTAAAAGATAATGAATCTTCTTGTAATGATTGATTTTCGGCCTAATTATTGCGAACAATTAATCAAGCAAAACTGACCCAGTTATTCCTTAATCAATAAAATAATTTTATCATGCAAACAAAAGCGCATGAAAACTGGGGAATTTTTAAGAATCCTTTTCTGAATAATACAAGTTACAAGTCTTTTTATATAGCCACCGCCGATCACGAATCTAAACTTAAAAATGCTAAAGATGAGGAACTGATTTTTCCTTTTTGGGAGCGATATAGTCCTTTGCATGAAAAGTTTGTCAATGCCTATACTAAATGGGAAGATGCGAAAAGTGAGTTGAAAGGGGCGACTATGCGAGTGGATAAAAAACAGGATGAACTGAATCGAGCAATTGGGATGTGGGATGTTAAAATTCAAACCGTTTTTTTTCATGATACGCCAGAATATCAAACGATTTTGCCCTATAAAAGAAATCCTTTCCAAAAGGGAGGACGGGAAACACGGCTGGCGGCTTTGAATCGACTAAAAGAAGCCTTGAACAGGTATCCATCTTTGACCACAGTAGCAATAGAGGTCAATACTTTCTATCAAAGTTTTTTGGCTCTACGAGATCAACAACAGCAATTAAATCGGCAATTGCATGATGCCTCAGAAGAGTTGCGACAGACACGTGAAAAGGCGGCAGATATGATGTATCGCAATTTGCTTGGCTTGCTGAGTGTGCTGGGTGTGGATTATAAAGTGGCAGGTTTCTTTGATATTGGATTGGTTCGCAAACAATATAATAAGCCTATAGAGGAAACAGATGAAGAAGATTTGGTGCTTGATATACAAGAGCCAATAGATGAGGGGGATATTATAGTAAGTGAGTGAAATAATAATTAATTTGTGTCTACGAAATAATAATTTAGGTTGGTAGATAATAATTTTTTATCTACTTGCAATGCATTGGTTGATCTAGTTTTAGGTATAGTGAGTAATGATAATGTGCTGTTTTAATAAACAACTGGATCACCAATGCATTTTCTTTTTCTATTTCTTTTCATCAGTATTTTTGAATGCCAAAAAAACAATTAAATAATCTAGTTTTTTTAGTAATCTTGGGAACGATTAAGAGCTTTTACTAGTTATAAAAGTAACTGTCGCAAAGGAAATAAAATACTTTGAAAGTCAATAAAATAAAGCCTTTTAATAAAGGGTGATTATTCGCCCAAAAATTTTCAAAAACACAAAAAAAAGATTGAAAATAATCTAGTTTTTTTAGCAATAAAGGGAACGATTAAACCTTTCCAAGCGTTGTAAAAGTATCTGTCGCAAAGAACAAAATGGAATTAAAAGCCAAGACATGTAGAACATAGTAAAATGATTAGGCGTTTAATCCCAGTGTACTATCTTTAAGACAAAATCCTAAGAAACCTACTTATGTCAGTTGATAAATCAAAAGTACGAGCCATTATTAACCATCACATTATCCTTACTATGGGGGCAGGAGCTATTCCAATTCCCTTAGCGGATATTGCTGCGGTTACTGCGATTCAACTGGAAATGTTGAAATCTATTTGTGAAGAGTATGGAGCGGATTATTCTAAAAAAATTGGACGAAGCATTATTATGTCTATTGCAGGCAATACCTTAGTTCGTTTTGGGGCAAGCTTTGCAAAAGGTATTCCTGGCATTGGAACTTTGTTGGGTGGTGGAGCGCAAGTGATTTTATCAGGGGCATCTACTTTTGCGATTGCACAAGCTTTTGTCTGGCATTTGGATAAAAGTTCTAATTTAGAGGATTTTGATGTAGAGGAAGGTAAAAAGATTTATAAGGCAGAAATGGAGAAAGGAAAAGAGGTCGCAAAATCTTTAAAAGAGGAAAAAGAAGAAGAAACAGCGACTGAACAAACGGATGCAGCAGAAAAATTAACTGAAAATGACGAAAAAACCGAGAATAAGGCCGATATTTACGAACAATTAGAAAAACTCGGACGTTTGAAAGAAACGGGCGTATTGACCGAAGAAGAATTTCTGAGGGAAAAAGAAAAATTATTAGACAGATAGATTATAAGAGCCATTTATACAGATTTCAATTTTTAACTACACTATACAAGATTCTTTACATCTAGTTTAAAGTAAATTAGATGATCTCTTAAAAGAAAAGGATAATAAAATTCCTACTTTTATTATCGCTCACCAAGCTTACAATCAATTCTAATTATTACAGATACAATTAGCAATTGTATCCAATGTGACACTTTATAAATGTATCTACTCTTTGTTAGCAATGGGTATCATTAAATAGGTATGTGATTTGTGCTTAATGGCTGTAATTTCCAAAGAACAGCTCTCCTACAAATCTATTATGGAATACATTAATAGTGTGCTTTTTTGTGTGTATCGAAACTAGATTTTTTAGTAAAAACTGCCGTTTTGTTTGTCTTTTTGCTAAAAAATAAGTAAATTTGTCTTCGTAATTAGTTGAAAAAATCTTCTTGATTAGAAAAAAAAGAAAAATAACTTATGAAACTCATTCATCAAACAAAACTCTTTTTTCAAGATGCTAAGTCTGATAAAGTATATGAGGTGGATCTATGCGAAGCAGGCACCAATCAGTATTTGGTGAATTTTCGATATGGTAAACGAGGTGGTAACTTAAAAGAAGGTACCAAGACATCTAGCCCTGTTGATCGTACCAAAGCTGACCAAATATTCAATAAACTTGTTGGAGACAAGAAGAAAAAAGGTTATCAAGAACAAGGAGCTGTAAAAGAGCCTGTCTATTGGGATGATGATGGATTTAATGCAGGTTCAAGCAATAAAGAAACCCTCCTTTATTATGTGAAAAAAGTAGTGGAGCAAAAGAAAGCTTTGACTGCATATGGTAAAAAAGACAAACAAAACCGTCGAATCAAATCAGATTGGGGAACGGTTGTTGCAGCAAGCCGAGCAGAAAATAAACCTGTAGAAGTAGGAGAAGAAAAGACCCGTCATTTGAGCCGTATTGTCTGGCGAATTGGGGAGCTACGCATCAAAGAAGCTGTCCCTTATTTACTACGCCTTCCTAAAAATAATAATACAGTAGATCAATACAGCCTAGTGTGGACATTAGGCCGCTGTGGAGAAGCCGCAGCATTACCCTTCTTAGATGAAGTATTTGAACGAACTAAGCTTGCCGATACAGTTAAAATAATGGCTTATGAAGCAAAATGGGCGATCATTAAAGGAACCGATCAAGCAGAAGAACTAATAAAGACTTGGAGAAAAAAGATTCCTGCCGCTTTTCTAGCACCAGTACAAGCAAAAGATGCTGATGCTTTAGTTGATGTCATCAATAAACAACTCAATAAAAAGAAAACAGCTTACGAAGAAATTGCCTTATTATACTTGTTGTCTGATACTTATCCTGTGATTAAAAAAGCTCTTTTGAAATGGGTAGATACAGTAAAGTTAAAAGGAGAAGGACGTTTCAAGAGTATACGCCAATTATATAAAGCAGCAGAATTTAGAGATGACGCTCAATTGTTTGGACGGATCAATTACCGCATTTCTAAAGACAAACATTATTATGTCAAATCTTCTTGGAGTCGCTACGGAAGCATTCCAGATCCAAACAAAGATCCTTGGAATTGGCAACGCTACGATGTCTCCAAAGAGATGGCTTCAGGAAAATCTCGATTAGGCTTCTCAGCTCGAACCAAGCCTTATTTGACCAAACGTACATGGAGAACGCTCAAAAATAGAGCAGCAAACGAGCAAGAGGCAAATACTTATGTGAAATTGGCTACAGGAATTTTGCTCTGTTATACAGATGATGACCGAGACCGATTGAGATCACAGACTTTCTATACTTATGGTTATGTAGATGGCCGATGGCGATCACAAAGACGACGAGTAAATTATACGCCTTATTCTAATTTTACCTTGTTTAGCGCAATTTTATTTAGCAATA
Source organism: Bacteroidota bacterium (assembly GCA_020628015.1). GTDB lineage: Bacteria > Bacteroidota > Bacteroidia > Chitinophagales > UBA2359 > JAHDFT01. Next base: position 4,095 of record JAHDFT010000249.1, on the reverse strand, counting down.
GTGAGCGTTTTGAGTGGGGTAAAAGTAAAACCAACTGGGTATTGAAAGAAGGGGTGAGCCGAGAAACAGCTTTAGCCTTTGTAGATAAAAGAGAGGAAGCCTTCTCAGAACTTTGGGATCAATTGCCACAGGCTGGCTTGCATTTACTGGCAGAAAGTCAATGTAAGGATGTCCATGAGTTTGCAATAAAATTGGTTAAAACACATTATGCCGCATTGGTGCCATTGGTAGATGCTAATTTGGTACGAGCATTTTTGGGTAAACGATACGAACAAACAGCACTTTTAGGGCTATCTCTGGCTCAACAAAAATATGATCCTGAAAATCCTGACATCGACTTATTATTGGCACTCATACAATCTCCTCTTTTGGCTGCCCGTGTCGTTGGAATGGATTTACTGAAAAAACAAAAGGACTTGTTCCTTAAAGATACTGGACTCATTTTAGAATTATTGTTTACCAATTACGAAGATGTACAAACTGAATTAAAAGCTTTACTAAAAGAAGCACATCTTTCTGAAGAGCGAAAAGTTGGAATTGTAGGTGGGGCAATGGCTCGTATGTTGGCTTTTGGAAATGAGGCTACTGAGCAAAATGAAGCCATTATCCTACAAGTTGGATCAGCTTTGACCGAACTTTTCGGGGAAACAGTAGGAGAATTAGAGGTGTCAGTGATCGAAGAATGTTTGGCACATCCACTTCCATCGGTTAAGGTTTTCGGAGCGAAGATATTGATGCAAGGGAATAAGGATGCAGGGGAATTATCTGAAGAAGTGGTGTTGAATCTCATCAATGGCGTTTCGCCTGAGATGCGAGAGATGGGGGTTAAATTGTTAAGCAAGTATTCGGATAAGTCTTTGATAGAACAACAAGAGATGTTAAAGGCACTTTGCTTGTCAGAGCATCGAGAAATTCGCAAAGCCGTTCAACCGATTATTGGTCGCCTAGCTAAAGTAGATGAATCCTTCGGAAAACATTTTACCCAAGTTGTTGCCCTTCATCTATTAAAGAAAGAGGTGCATGAGGGTCGAGATGAAGATATAGACCAATTGTTAAAAAATCAACTGGTCGCTTATCTCCCTACATTACCTAAGCGTCGAATCCTACAATTACTCCATTCTCCTCGAATGAATGCGAATATTTTAGGTAGCTATCTATTGGATAATTTTGTAGAATCTAAGGATTTAAAGATGCGTCAAATTGTTCGTTTGGCAAGTCACGAAATGGAGCCAGTACGTCGATGGACTTGGAATATGTATGAGAATAATGTGGCACGAATCAAATATGAGGTCAAGGAAGCAGTGCGAATGATGGATGCTAAATGGGATGATTCTCGTGATTTCTCCTTCGACTATTTTGCCAAGCATTTTGAGCAAAAGGACTGGGAACCAGAAATTTTGGTGAGTATTTGTGATAGTGTGAATCCTGCGGTACAACAATTTGGTAAGCAATTGATTACCAAGTTCTTCAAGGATAAAGATGGGGAGCGTTATCTATTACAATTGAGTCAACATCCAACCGCCGATCTACAACAATTTGCGACTAATTACTTAGATCGTTTTGCAGCAGATCGTCCAGAACATATCGAGGAATTGGAACTGTATTTTACGACGGTATTATCAGGAGTCAATAAATCAAGTGTGGCTAAAAAACGAATCTTTGAGTTCTTAGAAAAAGAAGCTCTAAAAGAGGAGAAAGTCGCTGAGATTGTTGCTCGAATACTGACCCGTCAATCAGCAATGATGGTGATTCGGGATAAGGCAAAATGTATTGAAATCCTACTAAAAATCAAGAAGCGTTATCCGAATTTAGATACACCAATTCAGCTAAAAGCGGTTGATACTTATGAAGGATAGAAAGTAATAATCTATCAATACACATTCAAAACTTTATTAAAAACAGCCAATGCAATTCAATTATAAATATAGCGGAAGTACTTCGGTGGCGAGTGATGCAGGCAGTACCAATATGTCATTCGCACCAGATACCCTTCGAGAGCCGACCTTTTTTAGAGGCACTTTAGCGAAGAATATCCCTTTCAGAGAGGCGATTTCTGCCCTACATCATGTGGTGGTCTCAGACCTTCGTTACAAACCCAAAGATAGGGAGGAATATAAGGCATGGGCGGCACAGCAAGAGCAAATTTATCTTGAAACCATGCAAGCGCAATTGGGCAAGATAGAGGCGAAAGTAAAGCCCTTACGAGAGAAATTGAATAAACTCTATGAGCAAGAAAGTAGCATTCTGGCACCTTTCTACAAATCCCGAAAAAAGTATTTCAATTATCTGTATGAAAAAGATAAGGATGCTTGGTTTGTCCTTGATCCTGTGATTACTGTCCATCCAGATGAAATCTTTTTTGAATGCTTTAGCCAAGATGAATCTTCTTATGGGCGTTTGGGCTGTAGTTATGAGGTATTTAAAAATATCAATGAGTTTGAATGTGGTACTACGAATATTGATTATTCAGAAGCATTGTATAAAGAGTTCCAGAAGATTAGAAATTATAAGGAAACAGATTTTGTCGTAGACCCAAGCGGATTTGTGGTCAATACAGATAATGAAGATTCCTTTAAAGAACTAAAAATTGATTTGCCTGATAGTTGGGTACGGGGTTTCTTGCAGGTAAGTTCTGCCATGACCCTCGATTCAGTTCAGTTTGATCTGCACCCGATGGATGTCTACAATTTTTGCTTCATCCTCAAAAGATATAAGGAAAAGAAAGGACCTCGTTCTATTCGCTTTAAATTAGAGCCAGGTAAACCTATTGTCGCAGTTTTTGAGCCTTGGAATTATGAGGTCGTTTGTGATCGCAGTTTTTATCAAGGTAAAACAAGCAAAGAAGTACGTATCTGGGGTCGTCGTCGCCTATTGATTTTAGAGCGTTTGATTCCTGTCACCAAGCGATTTAAGGTGAAACTTTTGGGTACAGGACTACCTTCTTTTTTCATTGCCGACTTAGGAGACATGAGCTTTACCCTCGGTTTATCAGGCTGGACAAAGAACGATTGGTCACGTGCAGGGAATTTTGACCTCATGGCACCAAGAGCAGATGTTGACCTATACACTAAAACCCAAGTCTTCAGCAGCTTAAAGGAAGACTGGCGTTTATCGGCAGATGATCTAGCCAAGAAGATGAATATGGATACGAGTGTGGTCAAAGGGGCATTGTCGGCATATACACAGGCAGGAAGTGTGATGTATGATATGAACAAAGAGGTGTATCGTGTCCGAGAATTGAGCCGAGAGAAATTACCTATGGATAAGCTCCGTTTTGCGAACGAAAAGGAGCAAGCAGCTAATTCCTTAATTGCTCAGGGTGTGGTAAAAGTAGAAGCAGAGTCAAAGAGTGGGGGAGTGATTCAATTGAAAGGAAAGGTAACGCCTCGCAGACATTCTACTTTCTACACAGAATTGACCATTGATTCTGATCAGCGTTTGGTAGATGCGACTTGTAATTGCCATTTCTTTGTGAAGAATAAATTATTTCAAGGACCTTGTGAGCATATTTTAGCCACAAGATTGAAATTTAGTAAACGATAAAATAGACGGATTTTTATCCGACTCAGAAGATATAAGGGTTTTAAACCAAAAGAGCTTGCACTTTGGCTGATGCATCGTCAGCCTTGCACATAATACTTGCACACTTCACTGGCTGCCTCTTAATAGGTCGAAAATTTGTATATATCGGATATTCGGAGTTAATTCTAGGAATTAATTTCCGATATATATAAATTTTCGTTTTGAGTTGAGCCATCCAGTTCTAAGCATCTGCGAAGAAAAATTGGTTTGAAATAGTCTTGTTAAAGACTCCTAAAAGTAAAGGCTAAATCCACTACAATTACTTGATAAATAATAGATTAAGCTGTAGTGATGGAATCAATTAATTTGAAAATACAAAGGTTAGCATTTATTGACTGCATCATCAATTGATAAATGCATCTGCATAAAACAGGAATAAAACCAAAAGAGCTTGCACTTTGGCTGGTGTATCGCCAGCTTCGCACAGAATACTTGCACACCTCACCAGCGACCTCTTGATTGGGGCGAAATAGTACTATGGTGCGGTTTTCGGTTCGTCTTCTAGGAAGAAAA
>JAHDFT010000248.1:2800-8382 GCA_020628015.1 Bacteroidota bacterium | reverse complement strand
AAGGGGTTAAAGAAAACTATTGGGGAATAAAGAATATTCGGATATAATTATATTTATCTATAGTTTAAACAGCGAATATTATGCCAATGAAGAATCATAAAGAGTGGACTTTCTTTTTATGAACTAAATAGGAGAAAGGAGAAATAATTAATTAAATACTGCGTTTTAATTCATATGATCCATCCTTTTTATTGATTTTTTTGTCTTCTCTTTCCTACTCTCATTATCGATCTTATAATTATTCAATTTTTTATTATGAACAACTCAAAACAGTTCTGGAGTCTTTTGTGCTTTTTGCTATTAGGCAGTTCTATTGCCTTTGCCCAAACAAAGGAAAATCCAGTTCAGCTAAGTTTACGCTTGACTCCAAGTGTATCTAATGCCTATTATAGTGGAAGTTTGATAGCTCAAGAGCTTAATAATGATCATTTTGGTCTATCTTCAAATTTAGGTATTGGTTTAGATGTCAAATTGACAAAAAGGGTCTATTTAATTACTGGTTTAGAGTATGTTAGTTTAACAGAGGTTACTTTAAAACAGGAATCAACTATTGTTAATTCACAGATAATAGATACAGTTTTTACTGTTCCTGCTGTAATGGCCAAAAATCGTTTAAATTATGTTACGATTCCTATAGGAATTAAATTGATGCTTAGTGATCAAGATAATATGGATTTTTATATAGCATCGAGTATAAGTGGAATGTATAGATTAAATGGAAAGCATATTAGTACGTTAGGAAGTGAAGTAACCAAGGCAACTATAGAAAATTCAGAAGGTATTGCTGATTGGGTTTGGGGAGGACGTATAGGCGTAGGTATTGAAGTACCAATTAATTTTACTTCGGGAGCTAAATTATTTATAGAGCCTAACATAGCTTGTTTTCCACAAACTAATAAACCAAATGGAAATTTAGATAATGTTGGAGCCATTAATCGAATGATGTATGCTGGAGGTGTAACGGTAGGGCTTAAGTTATAGTAGTATTTCAAAAGAATTTTTAATTATGAAAAACTCAAAATGTCTATTTGTTATTTTATGCTTTTGTTTGTTAGTGATTGGCTTTGGTATTCAAAATACATTTGCCCAAGACGAGACTATCAATGATGACCAAAAAATTCATGTGGGTGTGCGATTTTTTCCCAATGTTTCTACAGTATATTATAGTGAAACAGCACCATCCGCATTGAATTTAAATCATTATTACTGGGGCTTATCCTCCACTATGGGTTTTACTGTAGAGACAAGATTACTCAAAAAAATGTATTTGACTTCAGGTGTAGAATACGCTAATTTTACAGAGGTAACTTCAAAAGCTGGAGCAGGATTTACGACGCAGCCTGTAGAGGGACAATTCGATTTTACTGCAAAAAATCGTTTTGGATATATTACTGTTCCTGTAGGACTTAAACTAATAGTTGTTGATAAAGCCAAAATGGATTTTTATATGACAGCAGGAGGGCGAGGGATGTATAGTGTACTTAGTTTGAATGTTGTAGAGGCAGGAGGTGAGGTAGCTAAAAATAAGCTTGAAAGTAATGAATCGTTTACTATAAACGACTGGGTTTGGGGAGGACGTGCAAGCATAGGTGTTGAAATTCCTATCTCTTCTACTACTGAACTGTTTATAGAACCTACCTTTGAATACTATCCACAAACCAATGATATTAGATTCCAGAACCGATTTGGGGATTTGTTTAATATTGACCGTAGAATGTATGCTGTGGGAGTGGCTTTGGGGGTTAAGTTATAATGGGTATAGACTAATCAAACTCATCATTATAATACTTCGTACCATCGTTCCCTCCTTGCACATTAGGTGTAATTGTTCCTCCAGATCCAAAATTAGGTGGATAAGCAGGATTGACCAAATTGGCATCTTCAGCAGGAAGATCATAGGAACTACAGTTGGTTTCGACTCCTAGATAAGCTGGTCGCTCAAATTTAACATCTTGGGAGATGCCTAAAGATTCATCTTTGTAAACCTTATTCATAAAACGAGCAAAAATAGGCATGGCCATACTTGCACCAGATCCTAAACTTGTTCGACGGAATCGAATGGCTTTTTCATCTCCTCCAACCCAAGTACCAGCGACTAATTTGGGGGTAATGCCCATAAACCAGCCATCAGAGTTGTCATCTGTAGTTCCTGTTTTTCCAGCCATTTCTGCTTTGATCTTGAATTTCTTTCTCAAACCTGATGCAGTACCATAATTAATTACCCCTTTCATCAAGCTCAACATGACATAAGCAGTCTGTGCATCTAAAACCTCTACCTTTGAACTGAGGAAAGGCTGGACTAGGTTGCCGTTTTTATCTTCGATGTGGGTAATACAAGTTGGACGGCTATAAATGCCTTTATTGGCATAAGTGGTATAGGCTCCTACCATTTCATACAGCGAAATCTCTGGTGTTCCTAGACAAATGGAAGGGTAGGGTTCGAGTTTGGTTTCTTTCTCAAAGCCCATTTTTCGGACTAATGAAATGACTTCTTGTGGACCACCAATATCTTTAAGTAAATAGGCGGTAATTTGGTTGACGGAAAGAGCTAATCCTTTTTGTAGTGTTAACATTTTCCCATCATGATTGGAATTGGAGTTTTTAGGTGTCCAATTATTAAAACGAGGGAAGGTGACAGGGTTATTAGGTACCAATCTACAAGGCGAATCTCCATTCTGCATCGCCACAGTATATACAAATGGTTTGAATGTCGAGCCTACCTGTTTTTTATTACTTGGTCGAGCATTGTCGAACTGGAAATGTTTGTGGTCTATACCTCCGACCCATGCTTTGATATGACCCGTTTCTGGATCAACAGCCATAAATCCAGCGTGAAGAATTTTTTTGTAGTATTTAATAGAGTCATATGGAGTCATTTCCACTTCTTTGTCTCCATTCCAAGAGAAAATGGTCATTTTTTGCTTGGTTTTGAAGCTCTTTTTAATTTCTTCATCACTCAAGCCATTTTTTTTCAAAACTCTATATCTTTCAGAACGTCTAATGGCTCTATAAATAACGCTTGGAGTACCATACCAAGGACTATCTTTTTTAAGTTTTACTTTCCTACCTTTAAAATAAGGGCTATCCCAAGGGTTGATACCGTCCCAGTGTTTGTCAAACTTTTTTTGCAGCTCTTTCATGCTTTCAGCTACAGCTTCCTCTGCGTATTGCTGCATTTTATAATCAATCGTTGTATAGATTTTTAATCCATCTCGATAAACATCATAATTCGACCCATCCACTTTTACATTATTCGTTGCCCATCTTTTTACTTCCTGACGAACAAATTCTCTAAAATAAGTGGCTAGACCTTCATTGTGATTTTGACGATTGAAGTGGAGTTCTAGGGGGAGAGCTTGTAAAGAATCTTTTGCAGATTCATTGATATAACCATACTTGGCCATTTGTGCCAATACAACATTACGTCTTTTCTTAGAACTTTCTGGATTTCTTTTTGGATTATAGGCGGTATTAGCCTTAAGCATTCCGACCAATACAGCACCTTCTTGGACATTAAGTGAATCAGGTGTTTTGCTGAAATAAGTCATTGAGGCGGCTTTGATACCATGTGCATTATTAGAAAAAGAAACCGTATTGAGATACATACTGATGATCTCTTCTTTGGTATAACTTCTTTCTAATTTAACAGCAATCACCCATTCTTTCAATTTTTGCTGTATCCGTTTCCAAATACTTCTAGGGTATTCGTGGAATAAATTTTTTGCTAATTGTTGGGTAATGGTACTACCGCCACCCGCAGAACGATCTCCCATCAGAGCGGTATGGTATAAGGCTCTTCCCACCCCTCGCATATCAATACCTGCATGGTCGCTATAGCGAATATCTTCTGTAGCAATCAAGGCATCAATAAGGTGTTGTGGTAATTCTTCGTAGCTGGTATTGGTACGGTCTTCTACATAGATTTTTCCCATTAAGATCCCTTCGGAAGAATAGACCTCTGAAGCTAGAGAGCTTTTAGGACTTTCTAAGTCAATAAAGGAAGGCAGATCGCCTAGTAAACCATAAGAAATACCGAAAAATAGACCAAAAACACCTATTAAGGCAAAAAGGAAGCAAAACCAGAGGAAATAGAACCATCGGCGAAGTCCTCTTTGACGTTTTGCTGTTCTACTTACTTTTGGTTGGTCAGTAGTAGTATTTTGGTTTTCTTCGTTTATATGATGTGTATGATTATCGGACATAAGGACAGCAGGGTTGTGATACAAGAAGTAATGGCGCATCTGATCTTATCCTGATGCTGGAAAGAGCTTATCCTTTTCCAGCATCAGGAGGCATTCATGATTAATACTGTTCATAAAAGAATTTGAGGTATTCCTCCGCATTTTTTCGCTTGAAATATTCAGAGAAATTGACCTTAGAGATCACAAAATATTGGAAACTCACTTCTAAAGGTTTGAAAACATTGACTTCATTAGCCTGAAGTGTTTTATAATAACGCATAGCAGCCTCTCCATTAGGGAAGTCTTTCACCATAACGATCTGATTCTTAGGATCAAGCATCATTTGATTTACTTTAAGTTTATCGACACTAAAGTTGACCTTGTTAAAGTCAGACATATTGAAGGTAAACTTTTTGATATTTTTGGAGGCACCATCGAAGGTAACTAATAAATAATGTTTTACATTAGCACTAGCTTTATAATTGGCTTTACCTTTGGGTGCGTTATTGGCTATTTTGACATTTTCTTCAGAATTAATAAAGAGTAGAATTTCCTCTACTTTAGGAGTAATTTCATGATTCGGATATGTTATCAATAATTTTTCTAAAGCAGCAATATACGCTTTTTTATCTTTATCTACTTCGCCAATAAGAAAAGCATCAATAAGATCAAATTTAGCTTTTAGAGGATTGTCTTTGGGTAAAGTATCCACTTTTGCCAAGCGATCTTTTACTGAATCAAAATTGCCAGATTTATATAAATCGTAGGTCTCTTGATAATAATTGGCAAGCTCTTGTTGTGCGCTGTTGTATTTATTGAGGAAGTTTTCATCCAATAAATATTTAGCGTATTTACTATCAGGATACTTTTGTAATAAGCTCGTTTTATATTGCTTTTTATCAGCAGCACTATTATTTTGATCAGCGATGAGGTATAAATTATATAAAGTTTCTGGCTCCATAGCATTAGCTGGAAAGCGTTTGAGTAAGCGTTTGAAAGTGGATTGTGCTTCCTCATTTTTATCCAGATCCTCACGGAAAATTTTACCTACAAAATAAAGTGCCTCAACGATTAAGCTATTGGAAATGGTCATGGCTTCTGTAGTCAATGGCAATTGGTTGATGATTGATTCTCTGGTAAGCATACCTTTTGCAGCCATTTCTGCCAGTTCTTCTTGGCTAGTTCCTGTAGTATCAAATGCAAAAACATTATTTTGTTGACTTGCTTTACTACTCAATCGCCAATTATCAGAGGCTGGTCTATTCCCCCATTTACTTCGGAAATCGGAAAAACCAACACCTTTTGCTGCTGGATTGTAGAAATACCAAGTACCAGAGTTCTTATTATTGTTTCGGTTATTATTATTGTTGTTATTTTTGGCTTCTATTTCCTTCAATTCTC
>JAHDFT010000248.1:0-2700 GCA_020628015.1 Bacteroidota bacterium | reverse complement strand
TTATTATTGTTGTTATTTTTGGCTTCTATTTCCTTCAATTCTCGCTCCAATTCGGCTTCTCTTTGTGCTTTAGCTTCTTTTTCTAATTCAGCTATAATCTCGTCAATATAGGCATTTCGATTGGCTTCTGGCATTTTGGCAATGCGTTGAAGGCTATCTTGTAGCTCATAAGTTCTGAGATGGCGAGACAATTTTTGCATGACCTTTTGCTTGTTCATAATTGCCTCATAATCTGTGAAGGTCTTAGGGAGTACAGTAGCGGTACTATCGTAGTAAGCACTCGAAGGAACATATTTGCGTTTGTCATAATTGAGTTCTGCAAGTCTTAGGAAAGAACGAGCCCTTTGATCAGGATTGGTACTTCCTCCAAATGATGCAGCTTCTTCGAGATATTCGGCAGCTAGTGCTTCATCACCACTTTCCATTGCAACTTCTGACATAGCGAATAAGATTTGATCTTTATTATCCACATTTTTGCCATCCTTTTTCATCTTTTCTAGGTAAGCCAATGCTCGCTCTGCACTAAATGAACCGCTCCTAAACTTGGTCTTAGCAATATTAAGATTTGCATTGAATTCCATGAGGTAACTGGGCTTGGCTTTAAGTACTTTGGTGAAAGACTTTATTGCCTCATTTTGCTCATTTTCATCTAGTTGCAATTGTGCTAAGATGTAGTGCATACGGGCTTTATCTTTTTTCTTTCTTGTATTATCAATTGCAGTAGCTAAAGCTTCTTTTGCCAGCCCATTTTCTTGCCTTTTAAGGTAGTAATGTGCGGTCAATTGATTGAGTTGCCCACTTAATCTTTTTGGGAAGTTAGGGTCATTTTGAGTAGTTTCGATAACGCTCGATGCTTCTGCAAATTTGCCATTGTCAATATAAGTATGTAATAACCAAATCATGGCATCATACTTTACTGGTTTATGGCTAAAAAGACTTAAAGGACCACTTGTTTTATAAGTTCGATTTCCCTCATCTCCTTCCGTTTCATCTACAATAGAACCAAACTCATCTGCGAGAATTTCATCTACTGAACGTTCTTCTTCTGCTTCCTCTGTTTCCTCCTCTTCTTCTGCTTGCAGTTCTTCCTCTTTATTATCTTTAACTTTATCGTTCTTTTTCTTTTTTTCTTCCTTTTCTGCTTTCTTCTCTTTTTCTTCTACCACTTCCTCTTGTTCTTCTTCTTTTTCCAAAGCTGCTGCTTCCTTTTCTTCCTTACGTTGCTTCAAATCCTCCTTATAAGCCAACCAAGCCGCACTAGGAACATATTTTTTCCCTTTCTTCTTAGCCTTTAATCGACGTTTTTTCTCCTTTGCTTTGAGTTTTTGAATACGAGCCTTTTCTTTCTCTCTAGCCTTTTTTTCTTGAGCACGTTCCTTTTCCTTCACTTTACGCTCTTGCGCTCTTTCTTTTTCTGCTTGTGCTTTTTCTTTTTCTCGTTCTTTTTTTACTTGCGCTCTTTCCTTTTCTCGTTCTTTTTTCTCATCCTCTCTCACTTTTTTAGCGTCCTCTCTTTCTTTCTCCTCTTTTTTTCTAGCTTCAGCTCTTTCCTTTTCCTCTTTCTCCCTTTCTCTTTCTCGCTCTTTTTGTTCTAGCTCTTTTTCTCTTTTAGAAATCTGCTTTTGTTTTTCTCTAGAACGTCGGTCATAACTTTTTCTAATGTCCTTACTAAATCTATTCGTGACATATTGAAAAGCTTGTACCGCAGATTCCGTCTCTCCTTTCAGATAATAAGCTTGTCCAAGCAAGAGATAACAATCATCTACCCATTTACTATTAGGTCGTAATTGTACTACTGTAGAGGTTTTAGCAATGACCTGATCCAGATTATTGGCAATTGTGCTACCTTTTCCGCCTTCATATACAAATAAAGGTAAAAGTTGATCAAAATTATCTGAATGAGCATTTTGCAATTGATCTATGCCCTCTCTAAAACGCAGTTTTGCATTGAAGTAGCGATTATAACGAGAGGTCATGTCCTGGTAGGTGTTAGCAGTAACAGAAGATTTTTTAGCAGGTTTGCGTTTTTTCTTACTGCCTTGTGCATAAGTTGAACTTAGACCAATGCTCAATAATAGGATGCAGAGTAAAGCACAACTTGACCATTTCATTATAGAACGATTAGTGAATTTAATTTTATGATAAATATCGCTTGCCATGTTTATAATCTGTTGATATTTTTGTGGGATAAGGGATGGTTGCCCGTTTACCTTAATGAATGATGTAGGAAGAGATTTCATATTATGTGGAATATTTTCTTACAAGATCATTAAGTTATATTATTCGTTGTATTACATCAAAAATAAATTGATCCACTACAACAGCAGGATGTGTATTGCTATTTTGAGGAGTTGTAAGCTCCTATTTTATTAGATAGGCGACTGTTGATAGCATATCCAGTAAATAACGATCAAAAAGCCTTTTTAGTATGTGCTTGTGACAGCAAAATCACTAAAATTAGTTGAGTTTATAGATTTCCATACGTTAAAATTTGGCTTTTCTTCCACTTTATTAATGAAAAGCATTAATTTCGTATCTGCTATTTATTTACTATGCTACTTTTTGATCTGCAAAAATATTCTATTTTTCTCAAAAAGGCCTACTTATTAGGTGTAAAAACATATTTTATACCAATAGTCATTTGTTTTTTATAATTAGGAACAGTCAAAAAATAATTGTACCATTTTGATTGATAAATTT
>JAHDFT010000247.1 GCA_020628015.1 Bacteroidota bacterium | reverse complement strand
TTGGCGAGGCTTTTTAACGAAGTATAGGGTCAAATTTATCAATCAAAATAAAAAATTATTTTTTTACTGTTTCTAATAATGTTTTGTATTGTTTTTTGTCTTTGAATAATTCCAGAGCTTTTAAAATGACTGGATCTTCTCCAAGACTTGCTTCTACCTTACCTTTTTCATAATAATAACGAGAAATGATCTCGTATTTTAACAAGCGTTTAACTTCATCTTTGAATGCATAAAGGTCTTTGTCTTTAGCTGTTTGAATTTTTGTATTTAACTGTTGGAGGGTGTTTTCTATAGCTGATTTATATTGTTCTTCCTCTGCTTTTTCCTTTAATTGCTCTAGAATTTTTTCACTCTTAGTAGTGTACTCGTAATCTTTTCCCTGTAAATAAGTGACAAATTCATTATATAAAGCATCACTTATTTCAAATTCGTTTGCTTTAGTAATTTCAGGGTTGTTGATTTTATATTGAGTGGCAAAATCAAAAAGCAAATGATTTTTTTGTAGTGTGTAACTAATATTAGAGAAAACCTCTGATTTTACTTCAATATCTGGATCAACGCCACCTCCATCAAATACTTTTCTACCATTTTGAGTTTTGAATACTGTTCTTAAAGAATCAGGGACTTTAATGGCTCCTCCATCTTTATAACGGCCAGAGTAGTCAATGGCTTGTACACAACGCCCACTAGGAAGATAGTATTTGGCAACGGTTAGTTTTAGCTTAGAATTGTAACCAATATCTTTCGTTTGCTGTACCAAACCTTTGCCAAAAGTTCGCTGTCCAATGACAATGCCTCGGTCATAGTCTTGCATACAACCCGCAAAGATTTCGGATGCTGATGCCGAGCGACCATTAACCAAAACGATCAAAGGTAAATCTGGTTCTACACTACTGGCTTGTGTTTTGTATTCTTTATCCCAATCAGGTACTTTACCTTTAGTGCTTACAACTAAATTATTGGCATCAACAAATAAGTTGACCATTTTGATGGCTTCTGCTAATAACCCTCCTCCATTGAATCGCAAGTCTATAATGAGTTGTTTAACGTCATTTTCTTCTTGTAACTTTTTAAGAGTACCTAGCAGTTCTTTTGTACAATCTCTTTTGATAAAGGTCTTTAATTTGATATAAGCTGTATTTTTATCTACCATCTCGAAGTGTGGAATACTAGTAGGGACTTCTTTTTGTCGAATCACCGTTACTGTTTTGATGGTACTACTATTAGGTTTCTTATAGTTGATTTGAATTTCAGAACTGGGTTGCCCAATAAGTACCTGATTAACATCCTCTACTGTTTTACCTTCTGTATTGGCTCCATCAATAGCAAAGAGAATATCTCCAGCTTGTAGACCCGCTTTATCCGCCCCAGCATTTTCCTCCACCTCCGATATAATGATTTCTTCGCCTTTTTTGATCAACTGAACTCCAATATTGGCAGCAGCTCCACCTTGTTTCATTCGGTACCCCTCAATTTGTCCTTCAGAAATATAGTTGGTATAAGGATCAAGCGATTTTAGCATAGAATCCAAGCCTGCTCGCATCAATTTGGCAGGTTCTACCTCATCAACATAGCTTTTATGAACCTCTCTGTATAGTTTTTCAAAAAGGTCTAAGTTTTTAGTAATGGCAAAAGATCGGTCTTCATCAGATGATATAAATGCATAACCACTCATAATGGTGCAGACAAGACCAAGTAAGAGTAGATTTGTTCTATTCAGAAATTTATTTTTATTGAGATTCATCATATTCATTTTTAAATCAAAGAAAAAATGGTCATCATTGGAAATATGCTAACTGTGCTGTGCTACTTATTGAGCATCTGTTTATAAAGATTATTATCTTTAAGTACTTCTATGGCTAACTTAACAGCCTCATCATCCTCTAAAGCCTCAGCGATTCGTCCTTCTTGATAGTGATATCTAGCAATAATTTCATACTCCAATAATTGGCGGATTTCTTCTTTGAATTTCACCAAATCATTTTGCTTATCTCCTTCGATTTGTTGTTCTAATAGGTCAATTTCTGTTTGTACATCATCTAAGTATTGTTCTTTTTCGACCATTTCTTTGAGCTTTTTTAGCAGCATCTCACTTTCTGTTTCATATTCATAATCCTTATCTGCAAGGAATGCCCTAAAGTTTTCAAAGTCTGTATCTGTTAACTCAAACTGGTCTGCTTCTGGTGCAGTATCATGTTGATGTCTATATTCATTAGCGTATTGGAATAATAGTTCTTTGGCAATTAAGCTACGAGTAACATTACTGATTTTCTTTTGAGTAATTTCCTTATCTGGATCTATACCTCCTGCATCATAAACATTTCGTCCATTTTGGGTTTTAAATTTTGTTCGTAAAGAATCAGCAATTTTATCTTGTTTATTATTATAACCACCAGAATAATCTACTGCTTGAATACAACGCCCACTAGGAAGATAGTATTTGGCAGTAGTTAATTTGACTTTACTGCTATACCCTACATCTTTAGTGGTTTGTACCAAACCTTTACCAAAACTTCTTTCTCCAATGATAACGGCTCGGTCAATATCTTGCATGACACCAGCTACAATTTCAGAAGCAGAGGCGGCATTGCCGTCAATAAGGATCACCAAAGGCATATCTGGAGCCTCTGGATGACGTTCTGTGGTATAGGTTCGATCCCAATTTTCTTCTTTGCTACGAGTAGACACTATTTCTTGATCTTTGGGAATGAATATATTGGCTACATCTACTGACTCATTCAACAATCCACCTGGATTGCCTCGCAAGTCTAAAATCAAGGATTTTAAACCTTCTTTTTCTTGTTTTGCAAGTGCTGTTAATAGATGTTGATGACAATTTTCGGTAAAACTATTGAGACGGATATAACCAATTTGATTGGTTAGCATATCTGAAAAAGGTACACTATTGATTTTGATCTCTTCTCGATTGAATTTGATGGTAAGCGGTTCAACAGTTTTGTACCGCTCGATGAGTAATTCTACAGGTGTGCCTGGCAGTCCTTTTAGAAGTTTACTGACTTCTCTAGTATTGAGATTCTTGGCAGATTTATTATTGATTTTAAGAATTTTATCTCCAGCTATCAAACCAGCTTTGACCGCAGGAAAACCCTCATAAGGATCGGCTACAATAACATAATCTCCACTCTGGCGAATAATTGCCCCAATACCACCGTATTTACCTGTTGTTTGTTGACGATAGTTGGGTAAATCATCTTCTGAAATGAAAGCTGAATAGGGGTCAAGTGTTTGAAGCATGCCCTCAATACCATCTTGGGTCATCTTTTTAGGATCAATATCATCTACATAATAGGTATTAAGTAGGCTAAAAATATTGACGAATAGCTCCAAGTTCTTGACAAGCTCAAAATTATTGCCTGCGAAGGCATAGAATAGGGAGCCTAAGCAAAATAAAACGGCAAGAAAGAAGGTCGTAATTTTTCGCAACATATGATGTTTACTTTTGAAAAATTGATGGTACAACATTGGTAAGTGTACAAAAATACATGCCATGTAATTTCTGTTCTATCACTATAAGGAACAGTCAAAAAATAATTGTACCATTTTGATTGATAAATTTATCCCTATACTTCGTTAAAAAGCCTCGCTGCGGCACTGCATCGCCTACGTTTTTTGCCTCGTCTAGTGATAAATTTCCCTAACCAAAATTTGTACACTTATTTTTCACTCGTTCCTAAGTAGTAAGTCAAGTAAATAGTGACTAGTAGATTTGGAAGGATTTTTTTGCTTGTATAAGGCGTGAAACGGAGGCATACATGGAATGTACGGCGAGGCTTCACAACGCAGTACAAGCAAAAAAATACCCAAAGATACCGACAGTATTTACTTGACTTACTACTAAGTCAGCCTATTTTTATTCCATTGTATAAAGGGTGTATAGTATTGAAGACTATATTTTTGATAACTGGAAATGAAAACAGGTATAGTATTGTACTTCGCTTATTACTAAGACTGGAATATGGACAGCAAGTAACATTTTCATAGCCCCCAATTAGGGTACAGGATCATGTCCATGACCGCCCCAAGGATGACAAGACAAAATGCGCTTGGCAGCTAAATAACTTCCTTTAAAAACTCCATGTTTTTGTAATGCTTCTAATGCATAAGCAGAACAGGTAGGATGATAGCGGCAACTTGGCATTAAATATGGGGAAATGGCGATTTGATAGAAGCGAATCAATAAGATAAACAACCATTTAATAGGGCTGAATAGCCAATTGAAAAATAATTTTATATATTGCACCATTATTAGATTTTATCATTCCCTATGAGCAATAACAATATTACTAGCCATTTTGATTAAGTTTGGACAAAAATCGGACTATTTTAATTAATTTATAAGACAAAAAGGAATAAGGCAATTTTTTTTTTGCAATAAAAATGACCATTATGGCTAATTGCTTTTGGGGAGGCGCATTGAGGGATTGATATAGTATGTGTTTATTTAAACGGTAAGCTTCTTTAATTTGACGTTTGATGTGGTTGCGGTCTACTGCTTTTTTGAAGTGACGACTGGAAACGGATGCTGCAAATTGTGCAGGAGCAGGGCTATCCAAAGGAAGACTTAGCCAAACCACTCGAAAAGGAAAAATTACTTTAGATTCTCCCTCTTTAAATAGCAATTCAATGACTTTTTTACTTTTGAGTCGTTCTGCTCTTTTGAAAGTAAATTGGTCTGAATTAATCTGCATAAAATAAGCGTATCAGGAATGGTAAAGCACATTTATTTACTATTAAGAACAAGTAAAAACTAAGTGTGCAAAGTTTATCAAGTAAAATTATACTTTGTTTTAGCTTGTGCCTTTTTTAAGAAAAAAAAAGCATCCTTTTGTATAAGGATGCAAAAAAGGTTAACGGTTATGAAGGGTATTTATAGTATAATTTATTTGTAAAAAAGATTAAACTAATCTAGCATTATTGAATACAGTTATTAGGCTATTTGGTTTTTCGATTTTAAGCGCAAAAGACTTATTTTGACTATCCTAAAATGGAGCAGAAAAAAGAGCTGTAACCTATATTCTTTAGTTAATGCACTATTATAATAACTTCTTTACACTTGACATATTGTTTGGTTGAACACAAATATGTTTTTGTATTTATTTTTTTGAAGCTAATGTGATCCCTAATTTGTTAGGTACCATTGCTTAAAAGCTACTTATAACCGAAAAATAATAGTGTATTGTATGATTTCTTAATAGGAAATGGGTATTTCATATTAAAATTATACAAAAATTACTTTAACCTGAGTTCATCAGAAACGGATAACTTAGCTCTTCCTTTGGCTCTTCTTCTTGCCAAGACTTTTCTACCATTTTTTGAACTCATTCTGGAACGGAATCCATGCTTATTCTTACGTTTACGTCTCGAAGGTTGAAATGTTCTTTTCATCGCTACTAAATATTATTCTTTATATATGCTAATTGGCGGGCAAAGTTATAAAAAATAACCTAACTATTAAAGTATTTCGCCAATTTTTCTTCTTTAAATTCTTCTATTCTTTTACTGATCTATTGTTGAAGTAGTCAATAAATTTATTCGAATAGAAATGACTAAGGCTCAGATACATTACTAATATATCTGAGCCTATACTATTTTTTTACTGTTCCTAATTGATTCTACTAGCTCTAGCTATTCATAGAAATCAAAAATTCTTCATTAGAACGAGTACTACGCATATGTTGTAATAAGAACTGCATAGACTCTTCTGTATTCATATCTGCCAAGTGCTTACGAAGGATAAACATACGTTGTAGTACATCTCTATCTAGTAATAAATCTTCTCGACGTGTACTAGAAGCGACCACATCAATAGAAGGATAGATTCTTCTATTCGCAAGTTTACGATCTAATTGTAATTCCATATTACCTGTTCCTTTGAATTCTTCAAAGATCACCTCATCCATTTTAGATCCTGTATCAATAAGTGCAGTAGCTAATATGGTTAAAGAACCTCCTTTCTCTATATTTCTAGCAGCACCAAAGAATTTCTTAGGTTTGTGTAGTGCATTGGCCTCCACACCACCAGAAAGGACTTTTCCTGAAGCTGGTGCAACGGTATTGTGTGCTCTTGCAAGACGGGTAATTGAATCCAATAGGATAACCACATCATGACCACATTCCACCAATCTTTTGGCTTTCTGCAACACAATATTAGAAACCTTAACATGTCGATCTGCTGGTTCGTCGAAAGTAGAAGCAACTACTTCTGCATTAACGCTACGTTGCATATCTGTCACCTCTTCTGGACGCTCATCAATCAAAAGAATAATGAGGTAGACCTCTGGGTGATTGGTAGCAATGGCGTTAGCAATGTCTTTCAGTAACCATGTTTTACCCGTTTTAGGTTGGGCTACAATTAATCCTCTTTGCCCTTTTCCAATTGGTGTAAATAGATCAATACATCTGGTAGAAATATTGCCATCCATTTCCAAGCGGAATTTTTCTTCTGGGAATAGTGGGGTTAGATAATCAAATGGAATCCGATCTCTAACATCTTCTGGTTTACGGCCATTAATTTCTTCTACTTTGAGTAGGGCAAAATATTTTTCTCCATCTTTTGGTGGCCGAATGGCACCAACTACAGTATCTCCTGTGTTTAAACCGAATAATTTGATTTGAGAAGGAGAAACATAGATGTCATCAGGTGAGGTAAGATAATTATAGTCTGAAGAACGCAAGAAACCATATCCATCAGACATCATTTCTAAAACACCCTCTCCATCAATAACACCATCAAATTCAATATTAAAAGAAGCAATTTCTTTTTCTTTTCTATATCTATCGTCTTCTTTGCGTGTCATATAACGATGATCTTCTCTAGGACCACCACCATATCTAGGCGGTTCAGCATAAACACTTGCTCCTTCAAATCCCTCTCTACTCTCTATACTAGTTTCTCCTGTAGTTGTTGTAGGTTTTTGATGAAATTCACCAGCTCCATGCTCTTGGAAGGCATCTACTTTGGGAGTTGCATCTACTCTACGTCTTCTTCTAAGGACGGTACGTTTTTTAGGAGCTTCGTCTTTATTTACAGGCACAGGTATTTCTTGAGGGGTCTCTACTGGAAGTGGAGTAGTTGGAGCTTGTACTACTCCTACATCTTGGCGAACCACTTTTTCTGCTTTCAATTGTGATTGCTTATCCAAGATTTTGAATATCAGCTCTTGTTTGTTTAATCGCTTGTAGCTTGTGATATTGAGGCTTTCAGCAATATCTTTCAACTCAGGAACTAACATATCATTGAGTTGCAATATATCGTACATAAATAAAAAAGTTTATGATAATTATTAATTTTCTTATGAAGGGAGCCAATCTCTAAGGATTGAGGTATACCATTACTTTGTTTTGTAAAGGTGGTTGATTTCTATTGTAATGGAAGTGATTTAACTTTATTTTGAGTAACTAGGTAGCTTATTAGTGGAAATTACATAAGTGTCCCTCCTGCCTAATTACTTTTTACTGTTATACTTCAAACAAGTTAAAACTGAAAAATCCTAAAGGGATGACATATATCAACTTAGGATAAACAGACAAATAAGTATTAGGATAAAAACATAATAAGGCTACTAGTTTCAAGGACAGTATTATATCGTCCCTTCAGGACTTAGTAATATAATATGTTACTTTATCTCTAAAATAAATTCTGCTAATTTAACCTATTTAAAGTATACTTAATATAGTTTTTGAATAGAATAGGTTTGATTATTGATTTTTGTTAAGTAAAACAGCTAGGCTGCCACAATTTATAATTAATAGATTTATATTGATTGTTTTCTCTACTCTAATGCTTAGTAATAGTAGTAGCAAAATGCCTTACCATACTGATCTATCTGACATAACTGTGTCTATAAGCACTTTCTAAAGTGTGCTAATACTTTATTTGATTGGCTATAGACTAAACTTTTGGTAGCTGCTTGTTGGGTGTGGAATGAATGATTTAGGGAAAGTGAGAAATAAGTTCATTATTTGAGATTCAATATTTTCTATTTATTCAGTATTAGGGCAAAATTAAGTATACTGTATTTTGACATACTTTATTTTTAATTTATTACTAAGTCAAGTAAATACTGTCAGTATCTTTGGGTATTTTTTCACTTATACTGCGGTGAAGTCTCGCTGTACATTCCGTATGCCTGCGTTTCACGCCTTATACAAGCAAAAAAAAAACTTCCCAATCTACTAGTCATTATTTACTACTAAGATATAAGATAGAAAATGATCTCTCTACATAAACTGGCAGTCTAAATATTTTCCTCCAAGTTAAGGAACAAGTGAAAAATAAGTTTACAGTTTTGATTCGGTAAATTTGGCACCAGACGAGGCAAAAAACGTAGGCAATGCAGGGCATTGGCGAGGCTTTTTAACGAA
>JAHDFT010000246.1 GCA_020628015.1 Bacteroidota bacterium | reverse complement strand
GATGGCACCATCTTGCGAGGAGCTATTGTAGAATATGATTTGGATAAGCAAATTAAGGTAAAAATCATGGGAGGGAGTATTTTAGTTTATCCTGCTAAAGATATAGATAAGATTGTCAAAGAAGAATCTTCCGCTATTACTAGGGTAAAGCGAGGAAAAAGACCCATTGAATACAAAGAAAAGGGCTACAATCCTGAATTGTCCTTTGGCTTTTTAATTGGAGGTGATTTTGCTACCTCATTATCTGGTGCCAGCTTCCGTTGGCTCAATAACTACCGTATCAATCCCAAAATAGATGTCGGTCTAGGCTTAGGCTTAGACACTTACCCCAATTCCCCACCCATATTACCCGTTTTCCTAAATGTACGAGGTGATTTGCGCCCCAAAAAAGTCTTTATTCCTTTCTATTTGGCAGATTTCGGTTATGGTTTTGATGGCGGCGGTCGATGGAATGAGTCGGCACGGGGTGGTTTATATTGGAGTGGTGGTATGGGGCTAAAGCTCCATTTTAGAGGTACAGCAGCTTGGATGTGGTCTTTGAGTTATTTTAGCCAGGATAATTTTATCATCAGGAATTGGGGAACGGGTAGTTCTGAGACAAAGGTGAGGTTTAGGCGAGTGGCTTTGAGGGTGGGGTATGTATTCTAGTAGGGGCAACGCATGTGTTGATCGCTTAAGTAGTTAAAATCAAGATAATCGAGCCATTTTTTCCACAACGCACAATGCCCCTAATGATATAGATAAAAAATATCCAAATCATTAGGGGCATTAGCATTATAAAAACAAAGGAAAACAATCCACCTACCGAGATTTCTTACTAGAAGAACTACTAGACTTTGGCGGACGATTAATATTGCCATCGGCAGTTTTGGTGCCTCTACGGGCTAATAATATTGGTTGATCTGCTGTTTGGACTTGTTCCTGTGTGGTATTGGAAGAAGTGACTGAATCAGCAGTCTCATTCAATTGGAAACTAAGTACCGCTGCGGATAAAACGACTAGGGTACCTAAAATTGCTTTTTGTAGTAATTGCTTTTTCATGGTAATATCGATTTGGAGCTTATGGGAATGATTTAATTAATAAGTTTTAGTAATAGATAATGGATAAACTTACAAAATATTAGCCTATGGTGGTGAAAAGCAAGCATCATCCTTTTACTATGTAATTAATACTAAGGGGAAGTATTAATAGAAAAAGGTTGGTTCATTGAGCTAATAATTTTAAATAAATCATTAGTAATGAGGGACTTGATCACTAATTAAATGAATAGAACTAAAATGTAACTACCTGTACAACCATTATTTCCTCAAAAAAAATCAATTTATTGTACAAAAGCTATTACAAGATTTTGAACTTGTCGGATAATAAAACGAAGATTTTTTCTTTATATTTAGTAGGAAGATACAACCTTATGAAGGTGGATCTGTACTTTATATATTAATACCTATGGTCATTGTGTAAAATTATAGCTACATGTATCAAAGCAAATTGATTGAATTACTAGGCGTTTTGTCGAAAAAAGAGCTGAATCGCTTAGAAGAATTTTTACAATCACCCTTCTTTAATAAAAATAAAACAATCCTACTTTTCTTTGAATACCTCAAACCTTTTGCCCCTAGCTTTACAAGTGAGAAATTGAGTAAACAAGTGGTTTATGAACATATTTATAAGGGAATGCCTTATGATGATTTGCGGCTGCGACATTTGATGTCTGATTTACTAAAGCTAGTTGAACGTTTTTTGGTGCATCATCGTTTGGAGTCCTCGAATACTCAAAAATATCGTTCGTTGACTGCTACTTATAATGACTTTCAGCTCTATCGTCATGCAAAAGATGTTTTACAGGGCTGGCAGCGTTGGCAGAATAAAAGGAAGGAACAACATCTTAATTATTATTATGATCAATATTGTTTAGAAGAAGAAAATTCAATTACCAATAATCCAGACCATAGCCGTACTAGTGATTTCAATCTCCAAAAACGAGTAGACCAACTCAATATTTTCTATATCGCTTCTCAATTACAATTTGCCTGCTTTATAGGTAATACCATAAATAATTTTGATACCGATTTTGACCTCATTCTCCTAGAAGACATCTTAAAAGTTGTCAAAGAGCGTAATTTGACAGAGATTCCAGTAATTGCGATTTATTATTATGCTTATCATATGATTCAGGATAAGGAGGATGAAGCCAGTTTTCGTTCCTTTACACAATTGTTTCAAGCACATATGGAGAAATTTCCCTATGATGATGTGCAGACCTTCTATATTTTTGCGAAAAACTTTTGTATTGAGAATATCAACGCTGGTAATGAGCAATATTATGAGGATATTTTTGAGTTGTACAAATCAGAATTGGATTTTTTCCAGAAAAGAGAGGATGATAAAATATTGACGCTAGGAAATTTTAAAAATATTGTAACGGTTGGCTTGCGTTTGAAGCTCTATGATTGGGTAGAACAGTTTATTGAGGAATATAAGGATCAGATTTCGACAAGTAATGCCTCAGATATTATTGATTACAATTTAGCGCAGTTGTACTTTTATCGGGAGCAATATGACGATGCTATTGACCTATTATTTGGTAAAAAATACGATGATCCTTTCTATGAAATTGACGCTCGGAAATTATTGATTAAGATTTATTTTGAACAGGAAGAGTATTTGGTGATGACCAATGCGATGAAAACTTTGAGGGTATATGTACATCGCAACAAAAAAATTGCTAAAATTCATAAGGATGCCAATCGAAATTTTATCAACTTTTTGAACGAAATTGTCAAGCTGAAAACCAAACCTAAACATAAAACGAAGAATGGGAAGTATGAAGAAAAGCTTACCGCACTTAAGGAAAAGATTAAAACGGATGATTTTGTCGCCGAACGGAAATGGTTGATGGAAGTACTAAATTAATGTTAGTTGGATAATAAATGATATAGTTATGCTGCATGAAATTTTGATTTGAGTAATAAAAAAGAGAAATTTACAAGACTGCTTGAACGTAGGAGAGCGATATTTATGATTAATATCCAGACGTTCTGCATTACTCACTTCTAAACAAAAGCGGCATGAAAAAAGAATGGTTTATCATTGTCAATCCAACTTCTGGTAGTGGAAATGGGCGAAAATTGTGGGAAGGAGAAGTTATTCATAAATTGAAACAAGCTAAAATTCAGTTTCACCAATATTTTACAGAACATTCCACACACGCTACTGAACTAACTAAAGAAGCCATCGATCAAGGCTTTCGCAAAATTATGGCTGTCGGAGGAGATGGGACTTATAATGAGGTGGTGAATGGTATTCTAAGGCAAGAAATTGTTCCTAGTACAGACATTACCTTTTCCGTGATTCCTAATGGGACAGGTAATGATTGGGTGAAAACCATGCGAATTCCAAAAAATACAGATGAAGCCATTCAATTGATCCATGAAAATAATCCTTATTTACATGATGTAGGTCTAGCCACTTATTATGATGGAGCGGAAGAAAAGCAACGCTATTTTGCGAATGTAGGTGGTTCTGGTTTGGATGCCTATGTTGCTCAACAGATGAACAATAGCAAGCAATTTGGTAAACTATCTTATTTGGTCGGTTTGGTGAAAGGCTTGATTGGTTATAAAAATGCGGATATAGAAGTGGCTAGTGAAGATGGGAATATTAAGGAAAAAGCTTTGATTGTAACAGTGGCTATTTGTCAATATTTTGGTAATGGAATGAAGATTGCGCCTAATGCCGTTCCGAATGATGGGCTTTTTGACATCACTTTTATTAAAGACATGAGCAAAATAGGGGTGGTCAAGCAATTAAAAAATCTTTATAATGGTTCCTTTATTAACCATCCTAAAGTAGAAACGTTTAGGACAAAGCTTATATCTATCAAATCCAAACAAAACATCTATCTTCAATTAGATGGGGAATTGCTAGGACATGGACCTTTCAAATTTGAAATCGTCCCTAAAGCTTTGAAAATATTGGCGGATATGAAGGCCTAAATCAATCAAAATCTAAAAATTGCTCCGCCACAAACATCCCTTGTTGCCCCTGTCACCGTCGCCAGACAATTGGGGCGATTGAGCCAGCGCAAGACACCGATAAAAGCCATCACCAAAGCCTCTTTATAATCCACCGTTGCTCGATCTGGAACCACTACTTCTAGGGATGTTTGGGCGGAAATCCGTTCTATTAAAAACTGATTATGCGCCCCACCACCTGTCACCAATAAACTTTCCTGACTACTTTTATAAGCCTTATCTTTTTGTATGATTTGATCTTCGATTTGTTGAATAGATTGCCCTATTTGAAAGGCAATATGTTCGGTAACGGTTCGCAATTGATCTGAAATAGGAATGGGATATTGTTCCAAAATGGGAATAATATTGTTTCGCACCCATTTAGCTCCTAGGGTTTTTGGGGGCATTTGAGCAAAATAAGGCTCTTGATTGAGTGCTTCAAAAAGAGGAGGGTATAGTTGACCAGAACGAGCTATTGCCCCATCTTTATCATAAGGCTTGTCGATCAATTGGGCGAGGTGATTTAGAATCAAATTCGCTCCACAAATATCATAACCCACCATTTGAACTTCCTGATTACTTGTTTTCGCCTGATTAGGATAAGAAATATTCGCAATCCCACCAATATTGAGGCAATAACGATGATCCGCAAATAAATAACGATCTCCTATAGGCACAATTGGCGCACCTTGTCCACCTGCCGCTAGATCTGCCACTCGTAAATTTGCTACCACAGGAATCCCTGTTTGAGCGGCAATCGCTGCGCCATCTCCAATCTGTGCGCTAATGCCTTTTTCGGGGAGGTGGTAAATGGTTTGTCCATGCGAGGCGACCAAATCCACTTGCCCTTCCAATTGCTCCTTCTGAACCCATTGATGAATGACTTTTCCCACATAATGCCCATACTCAAAATGCGTATGAATTAAGTCGATAGCATTTTGGTGAATGACCTGTCCTAAGCGTTGTTGCCAGGCTTTTTCATAAGGAAAAAAGCCTGTTTTGAGCAGTTGATATTGCCATTGTTGGGCTTCGTTTTCCCAGAAGTGACAGTAGGCAAGGTCGATGCCATCAAGGGAGGTGCCGGACATCATGCCGATGGCTTTGTAGGTGGTTTTTTGTGGTGGTTTGGACATGGTATTGATGGTGTGGTGGAAATAAAGGACAAGTTAGTGAAATGAGCTAGGCTTTTCTGATTTTTTAGAAGGAAAAAGTATTTACTATTAACTCCTTTTACTAGATTACTCAAATTATTTTTTGAAAAAGGGAATAATAAATCAAAAAATAAAGCATGGGATATATTAAGTATGTTTTTTCTTTATTTTTTATTATTTATTGTTTGTTCTGATTGTTAATGTTTTATAGTAGAACTTGATAAATATTTGACTTTAATGTAGTAATAGGTTAACTTAGTATTCGTGTTATCTAATTAAAGTGCGACTATATCCCAAAATAAATAAGTAAATGAAACCATTGTCCATTATTCAACAAAAGAATAAGTCAAATAAACAATCTTCCAGTTTTTTTACTCCATCTGGAGAAGGAACATTCTTTGGTACAGCTCCTGTACAACAAAAAACAAATTTGCCCTCTACTTTAAATACACCGATTCAGCGTAAAGAATCGATACCACAAGAAGAGCTACTTGCTGAAGGGGAGAGTAGTGTCCAAATGAAGGGTAAAACTTATGGAGGAGCTGCTGGAGTAGGGGAGGATACGAGTGATCTTATACAAAGAAAAATGGGCGAACCATTGATTCCTAAACAATTAAAAGAAGCTGATAATCAAGAAAATAAACCAGAAAGTAAATCAAAGGATAAATCAGGAATGCCTACTAATGTACAAGCAGGTATGGAAAAATTGTTCAATGCTTCTTTTGCTGGCGTACAAATTCACCAAGATTCTAGTAAGGCAAGTCAAATGGGAGCTTTGGCCTATACACAGGGCAAAGACGTTCACTTTGCACCTGGTCAATTTCGCCCTGATACCAAGAAAGGCAGGGAATTGATTGGACATGAATATCGTCATGTGCAACAACAAGCCAATGGAGAAGTTAAGGCAAATACGAAGATTAATGGGATGCCTGTCAATAATGAAAAGCGTTTGGAAAAAGATGCAGATGATTGGGGAGCTAAGGCAGGGCAAATGAAATTGAACCAAAATGAGATGAGTGGTTTTAAGCCGCAATCAATGGCTTTTAATACAGGTGCAGGAGCAGGTTTGAGCCAAATGAAGTCAATAGCTAATGGAGGTGTCATACAAGCAAAGATGGCTGGTGGTACTGGCGGAGCAGGTAAGGCTTCTGGTGGAAGTGGTAAGAAAGGAGGTGGAAAGGGAGGAAATGGGAAAACGCCAAGTGTAGATGCCTCACAAGCTTACGTAAAAGACTTGACTAGCCAAGCTCCTGTTGATTTTATTAAAGGAATGAAAACTGCTGGGGAAAGGGTAAATGACATTTTAAGCCAAGAAAAACAAGCTACTGAAGATGTTTTTCCTGAAGTGGAACAACCTACTGGTTTAGATGCTAAAACAGGGGGGAATATTGCAGAGCAGACAGGAGAAAAAGTTAAAGATGATGGGGGTGTTGCTAGTGAAGCTCCTGTAGCACCTACTACAGAGGGGAATCAAACCGTTGCCCCACCACCAGTACAAGAACCAGTTTCCCCACCTACAGAACGTCCTGCTAGTACCACTACTACAATTGGAGATCAAACCGTCGATTTCTCAGCAGGAACACCACCAACTGTAGATGTAACGGGTGATGCTGATCCAGGTCAGATAGAAACAGAATTATCTACAGAAACTACTAATGTAGATACTAATTTAACCAATGCAAATCTAGAGACAGAAGCAGATTTTGGAGAAAAAGATGTTTTACCAGAAGTAGAGGAATTAGAATTAATGAAGCCAGAGGTGGAGATTCCTGCTGCTCCAGTTGTTGCATTAGAAGATTTGGGGGAAGTGCCTGAGTTGGATGTTGATGCCTTAGCACAATTCAATGCCGATGCTAAAATAGAAATGGATGAGAAGGTGAATGTGGAAATGGCTAAAAATGATGCTGAAGTTGCGAAAATGCAAGCAGATGCTCAGATGGAATGGCAAAAATATGATGAGGAATTGAAGGTGGAAACGGATCGAGTAAAAGCGGAGCAAAAAACAGCAAAGAAAACGGCGGAGGATGAGGTAGCAAAGCATCGAACAGATTGGAAGGCAGAAAATGATGCGGTAAAAACACAGTTTTTGGAGGATGCAGGAAGTAGGCGTACAGAAATCGAGGGACAAATAGATGCCCAAATCAACCAAGCGAACTTGAATGTAGAAGCAGAGTTTGCTCGTGCAGAGGGAGAAGCAGCAGAAAAAGCACAAACAGCAGAAAATGAAGCCACAGCTGCTGAACAAGAAGGAGCAAATAAGGAGCCTAGTTTCTGGGAACGTGTAGGTAGTGCCTTTAGTAGTGCATTAGATTGGATCAAAGATCAATTCAATAAAATTGTAGATACGCTTCAACAAGCCGTTAAGGTAATTATTGACTTGGCAAAGGAAGCTGCTCAAACGATTATTGACACAGCAAGAGATGCGATTATAGGCTTTATTGAATCTTTCGGTAATTTCTTGAAAGGTTTGGTTAATAAGGCATTGGCAGCCTTCCCAGAAATTAGAGATCGTTTTAATCAGTTGATTGATAGTGCAGTTCAATTGGCTACAGATAAAGTTAATCAATTAGCGGATAGCTTGAAAACGTTTGTTTCGGCTTTATTGGATGCATTGGGTAATGCGATTATTGCAATTATGGAGGCTTATCAGGCTTACTATAATTTACTATTTGAAGCTTTAAAATTGATTGTTGATGTACTCTTTAAAATATTGCAAGGTATTTGGAATATGCTTCAGGCTATTCAACGTTCTCCTCAGTATCTTTTTTGGGATGAAATGATGAAAGCAATATTTGGTATGAATCTGACAGATCCAATACCTGGAATTGAACGGACAACTGCACCAGGTGAAGTTGGAGAAACAGTTGATCCAAATGAAGCCTTACTTAAAAAGCAAACACTTTCGGAGAGTGATATTGAATTGGATAGTGTTTTAGGAGAGGATGCTTTATCGCCAGAGGTTATAGAAGAATTAAATACTTATGAGGAAGGCGAATACGATTTTGCTGGGGCGAGTGATCCATTGACTATAGATGAATTTAGGAATGGAGGAGAAGGAGAAGAGAATGCTGATCCTGATTTTGCCAATATGAGCGATGATGAAAAGCTCGATTATTATCTGGATCAAATGCGAGGCGATATGAATACAAGTGAGGCAACACCTGATGGTACTGGAAAGGCATTGGCAGAGGCAGAAGCGCAAAATCAAGAGATCCCTGATGTAGCTAA
>JAHDFT010000245.1 GCA_020628015.1 Bacteroidota bacterium | reverse complement strand
ATGCAAAAAATCCTCTTAACAGGTTTCGGGCCTTTCAAAGATCATGCTTTGAATCCCTCGGATGTATTGGTGAGCCAATTTGATCCGCCTGCTGGTTATGCGCTTAGGAAACGGGTGTTGCCTGTTGACTTTAGTACCCTAGAGCCTGATTATACCAATATCTTGACGGCAACACAACCTGATTTGATCCTTAATATCGGTTTAAATGCGGCTTCGCCAGCCATTCGCTTGGAGCATTTCGCTCTTAATGTTGGGGTGGATCGGGAAAAGGAGGGGACATTCTTTGATTTGCAAAAGGAGGGGGCTGCGGCTTTGCAAACGGGGATTGATACGGCTGCCTTGGCGCAGGGTTTATGTACGGCAGGTATCCCAACAGTGCGTTCTAATTTTGCAGGGGATTATTTGTGTAATTATATTTATTATCTCTCTTTAAAATGGTGTCAAGAAAATGGTGGACAGGCTTTGTTTATCCATATTCCTCATACAACGGCTTTGGCTGCGGAATTGTGTTTGACCAAACAGAAGGGGTTTGCTTCTTTGCCGCAGGAGATGATGGTGGATATGTTGTATAAGGTGATTGAAGAGCTTAGTCAATCGGTGATTGCTTAAAACAATCAAATTTTCGAATGAAAAATATACTCGTAAATAATAATCAAGACCAAAGAAACAAGCGCACTACAAACAATTCTTGCTAAGGTAAAGGGTAGGTAGGCGAGGGAAAAGACTTCTACAAAGAAATAGAAAATGTGATGTAATACAACAGCCATTGAAGCGTAACCCACAAACCAACGAAGCCCCATACTACTTACATTGGGTCGTTGATTGGGTTCGTAATCCCCGATGGGGCGGTTAATGGCGATAATGGGCGTGCGAATATAGGCCAGAAAGACGGCAGCGGAAGCGTGCATACCGGGTGTATTGGCAAAAATGTCTACGGCTATTCCAGTAATAAATCCTATACCCATCATCAACGACTTTGGTGTCTCAAATGGAAGCAATAGGATAATTAAAGGATAGATATAAGGAGCGATGAATCCATGTAATTCAATTCTATTCAAAATCAATACTTGAAATAGAATGATACCGATCCAACGCAGTATATTTACAATTACTACTCTAGTCATTCTGCGTTCTTTGCTCTAGTGCTTTTTGTTCTGATTTATAGATATAATCCACGACATACACAAATTCTAGTGCATTAAAATCAGTAGACAATTTCACCTTAATTTCATGAAAATAATTTTGCGGAAGGGTATTTACATCCGCCACAACCCCCACCAAAACGCCAGAGGGAAAGAAAGTAGAGAATCCACTTGTCAAAACCGTATCCCCGATGCCCACACGTACATGCTTAGGAATACCTTCTAAAGTAGCATATCTCGGATCTTCTACGCCCCATTTCAAAGAGCCTTTGTGGTTGTTGTATTTCAGTTTACTACTAACATGCATACTTTTATGCAATACAGAAATCACCGTCGCAAAATTGGGACTCACCTCCTTGACCACGCCCACAATCCCATTGCTTCCAATCACCCCTCGCTCTGGACGAATGCCATGCCGACTACCTTTGTCAATCGTCAGGTAGTTGTTGACTTTCTGCACAGAGTTATTAATGACTTTGGCTCCTGTATAGTTGTAGATGTAAACACTAGTGCTATCTTCTTCATCTTCACAAAAATCGGGTCGTCTAAATTCCGTCATTTCGGCTTTATAATTGCTCAACTGAGTTTGTAGACGGGCATTGGCATCCATTAAGCTGTCGTTGACTTCTTTTAGATGTATAAAACCCACAACGTCTTTGGAACCTTTGAGCATCGAACCGACTACCTGATTGGCAGAATTCATACTGACGACTCGTTGGAAAAAGTTGTATCTAACAATCATTCCAAAGCAGAAGGCCTCTAAAACCAGAAATAGGAGAAATGCGTGAAATTTTACAATCAGCAGCAACAAATTCCGCATGAGGTATGATATGTGTCAATAATGTAATGGAGAATATATTTGTATAGGACGATCTAATCCATTCATAATTATTTTGGCACTTTGTTTAATACAAAGCTCCAATAAAGATTTAAGTAGATTGATCAATTGATCGTTCAAGTACTTAAAGTCTATTTGTCCATCAAAAATGGATACTTATCTACATTTTGAAGGGCTATCCCTGTTCCTTTCACTACCGCTCTCAACGGATCTTCTGCCACTTGTACCTTCAATTTTGTTTTCGCAGCTATTCTTTTATCTAAGCCTCTAAGTAAAGCTCCACCGCCAGTTAGATAGATGCCTGTGCGGTAAATATCGGCTGCTAATTCAGGAGGGGTAATCTCCAATGCCTTTAAAACAGCCTCTTCAATCTTAGAGATAGATTTATCCAAACAGTGTGCAATTTCGGCATAATTCACCGTCACCTGTTTTGGAATACCTGTCATCAAATCCCTTCCATTGACATAATAATCTTCTGGTGGATTTTCTAACTCGGTTAATGCTGCACCAACATTGATTTTGATATTTTCTGCGGTACGCTCTCCAATCAAGATATTGTGCTCTCGCCTGAGATAACCCATAATATTGCTGGTAAATTCGTCCCCAGCCACTCTAATCGACTGATCACAAACAATACCCATCAAAGCAATAACAGCAATCTCTGTTGTTCCTCCTCCAATATCAATAATCATATTTCCTACTGGTTCACTCACATCAATCCCGATACCTAGAGCAGCAGCCATAGGTTCATGGATCAGATAGCGTTCTTTAGCTCCTGCGGCTTCGGCAGAGTTGAATACTGCCTTTTTTTCAACCTCAGTAATACCAGAAGGAATACAAATGACCATTTTATAGGAAGGCGTAAACCATCGTCTTTTAGGATACAACATTTTAATCATTTCTCGCATCATGTCCTCTGCTGCCTCAAAATCAGCAATCACCCCATCTTTCAAAGGACGAATGGTACGAATATTCTCATGGGTTTTTTCGTGCATCTGCATGGCACGCTTACCCACAGCAATCACCTTATTGGTATTGCGATCTTTTGCAACAATAGAAGGTTCATCAACAACAACCTTACCTTTATAAACGATTAAAACGTTTGCGGTGCCTAAATCAATGGCTATTTCGTGTGTTAAATCTAAAAAATCAAAAAGTCCCATCAGCCTCGTTCGTATTTATTAGTATGTGTGGAATATAGAGACGTTAAATGTTCCTGTTCTATCTAAGTAGTCAGTCAGGAAAAATGGGTCTTGAACAGTTTTGTCCTGTGTATAAGGAACGAGTGAAAAATAAGTTTACAGTTTTGATTAGGTAAATTTGACACTAGACAAGGCAAAAAACGTAGGCGATGCAGGGCATCGGCGAGGCTTTTTAACGAAGTATAGTGACTAATTTATCAATCAAAATAAAATTTATTTTTTTACTGTTCCTAAGCTTGTCATCTGAGCAACAAGCAGCAAATTCAATATACAGGATAATTGGTGCTGATCATGACTTTTAACGCCTTACGGTCTAATGTATATGGTGTTTATTATAGTAAGTAATTGAATATTTATGAATGATTAGGTTTAATATAAAGAATGTGTTTATATCTTCTAACCCTTTATTCAATTACTTTCCGTAAGGAAAAATGACCTAATGGTGTTTTTTTATTACACCATCACAATATATAGATTGATTTTTACTAAGTAATAAATGATCAATCTAAGCAGTAAGTCAAGCTTTCAAATAGCTTGATCATTATAGCAAGCCAATTTGAAGGAGCCTAGTATAGAAAATTTGTCAGAATTTTCAAACTAAGTTTCAATAAAAATTATCCCCTTTTATGATTATGGATAATTCTGTTGAATAGTCTATTTTATTAGCACTTCATTATTGTGCTAATAAAAAACATTCAACAAGGACATTACGAGATTAAATATTTGATTGTGAAGGCGGAACTAATTGCTTTATTTAGCATATATAATAAGCAATAATTAAATGTAGGTCATTCAAAATCATTTTCTATTTGAATGCAAAATATGAATCGGTTAGTATTCATTCAATATGTCTTAGAGACGCATAATGCCATACAAAGTTACGAACTTTTTACGGGTAATTTTATTACTACGCTCTTAAATGTTAGAATTGTGTCGATTTGTTGTTAAAATAGATGTATTCTGCTTTGGATATGGCAACTTTATTTAGAAATAGTAAAAAATAATTTTCTTTACTTCAAATGACCTTTGGGTAAGTTACTTGTCTTAAAAATAGTGTATTTCCTACAAACGATACCTTACACTCATTAAACGAATCGTAGAAAATACAATTCCTAGAATTATAGTTTTGTCAAAATTAATTCCTTGCGTATAAGAAAACTTCGCCGATTTAAATTTTGTTAAGAACTGTAATGATTGTCTAAAATAAGCGTTATAATTAGTGATGTGATAAAGCAAAAATAAATTCACAAGCCATTATTTACAATTATTCAGCAACTAACAAATTATCCATTTCAAACCTATTTTTATGAAACACTCCTTTGGAGCAATTATAGCCACCATATTTTTATTCATGGGTCTTTTGCCAAACGCCAACGCACAAGACTCGCTCTTCAATAAGCCTGTTGAGGAATTACACATCTTGAAACTCATCGTTTTAGACGGCGATACTTTACCAAGCGTAGACCTTGATGGCGTTACCATCAGTCCAGGTAAAGAACGTACTGCTTTTGAACAAAGAGAATATGAACGCTTGAAAAAACGTATTGCTTATGTTTATCCTTATGCTCATC
The DNA here is from genome assembly GCA_020628015.1 of Bacteroidota bacterium. Lineage (GTDB taxonomy): Bacteria > Bacteroidota > Bacteroidia > Chitinophagales > UBA2359 > JAHDFT01. The sequence goes on along the minus strand of JAHDFT010000245.1, from coordinate 3,655 downwards.
GTGCGACTAGTTTGCTAAGAGAAATTGAGGATATCACCGCCAATATTGACAAAAAGAGACATCGAAAAAAGTATTTAAATAAGTTAGAAGATGAATTAAAAAACGACTTCAAACAAGATTTAAAAAAATTGAGTGTCTCCCAGGGTAAAGTCTTAATCAAACTCATCGAAAGGGATACCGACCGCATTTTTTATGATATTCTCAAAGATTTGAAGAATCCTGTAACGGCTTTCTTTTTCCAAAATTTGGGCAAAAAATATGGTTATGACCTAAAAGAAGGTTATTCGGCCGAGCAATATGAAGATATAGAAGAAATCATGACCTTCTTAGAAGAAAATGGCATGGATTTTCAAGATTTAGACATGCAAGAACGCAGAATTGATAAATTAGAAAAATTTGTAAGTGCGCCTTCTGTTGAGGAAGTCCTTAGTAAAAAGAAGAAAAGGAAGAAAAATAAGAAATAGAGCAATGCTTATTTTTAGTCATGAACCACTACTACTCACGACTTTTATACTTACTTAATTGCTGTCTTCCAAATAATAAAATAATAACCGTATATTTGGGCATCATCAAACACAAATCAACGACCCATGACCACACGTAGAAGACGTAGTAGAAAACCCCGTGCAAGAGTGAAGAAGGGTAATCTCTTCTTTTTCATACTTATAGGTTTGGCTGCATTGATCTGGTTTAACCAAGATTTGATCAATCAGAAATTAAAGGAATTCGGTATAGTGGATCGAGGACAAACTACTACTGCTAATCCTAATGGTGAGGATGCCAATAATTCAAACAATGGGCAGTCTAATAAGGAGGGTGTATCTAGTCAAACTTCATCAGCAAATAAGGAAACAACAACTGATCAATCTAATGCCGCATCAAAGGGAAATACAGCCGTTAATAATGGTCAAACGACTGATGCTTCAAAGAAAAATGCATCAGGAAATGATAAGCATACAACTAAGGAAAATGATCAAAAGGTAGAAAGCAAAGCCCTTCCTACTGGAGATGTTAGTTTGAATACTGCTTATGATAATGTGGTTTTTGTAGGAAAGAATGATTTGCGTTTACAAAGTAAGTCTGGAGATATTAAACAAATGGTGCCAGTTGCCAAACAAGGTTATGCCTCTATTAAGGTGATCAATAAAAAAAGAGGGCAATATGCTTTAAATGTGAGTAGACCAGGTAAGGTGGATGTATTGGTCTTACACAAAACGGAAGGGCGTACAGATACGGTTGCCATTCAACAATATGATGGTCAACCATTGGCCAATAAGGCGGCTATTGAGAAAGAGCGTAAACGTAAGGAGCGGATGGTGATTCAGGATAATGGTAAATATACTTGGGGCGTTTTTCCTGACACTTTAAATGCCAATCAAAAACAAAAAGTAACCGTTGAAATTGCAGAAGTAGACCCTACAACTATTCGGGTATTTCTAAATGATGCGGATGGCGGAAGTAAACTTTTAAAAGCGATAGATAAAAAGGGTAGTTTTGAGGTGCCAGCTACTAAGGATAAAGCGGCAAAGATTGAGATCAAAATTGAAGAAGGAAAAAATATGTTGCATGTAGGGGAACATTTATTGCATTTTGTAGCTCCTAAAGTTGATGCCACTAAAAAAACTGAAGCAGTAGCCACTAAAACAGCCAATGCAAGTATTCCTACTAATTTAATTATTCCAAATAATAGAGGCACTAAAGATTTCTATGCTGGCATTGACAATCAAATTCGGATTAATGTTCGGAATAAAAATGAACAAAATCTAAAGCTAGAAGCCTCTAAAGGCAAGTTGAAAAAGAAAGGGCCTGGATTGTATACTTTAAATCTACAAAAACCCGATTCGGTAACGCTTACTTTGAAAGAACTAGCGGCTGAAAAAGATCCAACAATTATTGGTCAAACTGCAATGGCGGTATTGCGTTTGCCTGATCCGCAGGTCAAGATTAATGGTCAATTTGATAGAGGTACTATTGCCTTAGCCGACTTCAAAACAGCCAAACAACTGATCGCTAATTTACCAAAAGGCCTCCAACTTCCTGTCCGATTCGAGATCGTTGATTATACAATTAAACATCTTCCTGCTGATGATAAGCCAAAGCAAATTACGAATAAAGGGGCTGTTTTTGCTGATCCTGCGAAGGAAATGGTCAGTAAAGCTAAGGCTGGCGACTTATTCTATTTCAAAGATATTAGGGTAAGAGGCTCTGACCAAAGTGTTAGAAAATTACCTTCGCTTACTTTTGAAGTTACAGAGTAAATCATTTATCTACGTTTTTCTATCAATATATTGTTTAAACATCAAAAAATAGGGCATTAACCATTTTGGTTAATGCCCTATTTTTTCTAATTGCTCAATTATTATATTAGTTTAGTTGCTTGTCTCTAGGCTATAAGCCTCCTTAAATAAACTACGCATTTCCATTCCTTTAAGCAGCAATAAACAATTGGTAATATCGCTTGATACTCCCTCCTTTGGTTCTCTATAAATCAACCACCAATCATCCGTTTTGCCCCATTCCAGTTCTTTAGGCAAATAAATTTGTAAATGTTCTGGAACATCCTCTAAATCTTTGACTTGATAAGCCGCAATTGTTTCATGAAGATATAAGCCCATCCCATTTTCATTTAATAAATCTTCCACTTCAAATGGCATGAAATTGGGATCGCTTAATGCAGTAGTTAAAAAATCGGCTAAGATGGTGTGTGGATCATCTGTCACATTAAAAGTAACATTTGTTCCCTTTTCTTTTAAATGAATTTGTCTCATTTCAAATAAATTAAGCTAATCAAGAATAAATGGTCAACTAAGTAACAGCTAAAAATAACTCCAACGACATCTTGTTGTTTAACTTATCGCTATGCTTCGTTAAAAAGCCTCGCCGATGCTCGCATCGCCTACGTTTTTTGCCTTGCCTAGCTACAAATTAACCGAACAAAGATGCCCAATTTATTTTTTGTTTGTTACTAATTGTATCATTCATTACTGATTGGATAAAAAGAATTGTTTATGGATTACTAGGCAACATTTCATTTTCATAAGCAGTATTACTTAGGTTATGGGATTTATTTCTATTGATTCCTTATCTTCGCTTCGTCTTTGTAGAGACATTTTATTTCTAAAAACTTATCTATCATTGAGTAATTTAAGTAATACGTCAATAAAAACTTACTTGAAATTACTAAAAAAAATTGATTCAAAATGGGAAAATCTTATTATGATCCAGCAGATTTAAAAAAATTTGGTAAAATTACAGAGTTTCAGGAGGTTTTAGGTAAGAAATTTTTTGATTATTATGGTGAAGTTTTCAAAGAAGGGGCTTTAACTCAAAGAGAAAAGTCTTTAATCGCTTTAGCTGTATCTCATGCGGTTCAATGTCCTTATTGTATTGATGCTTATAGCGTTGATTGTCTGGAAAAAGGAGCAGATGAGGAACAAATGATGGAGGCGGTTCATGTAGCAGCAGCGATCAAAGGAGGTGCAGCATTAGTGCATGGGGTGCAGATGATGAATAAGGTCAAAGAACTTTCGATGTAAAAACATTCTAATTTTCCCAGTACATAAAAATTATACATAATCCTTAATATGCCAATCCAACAAAAGAAAAAGACATCTAAAAGATCGCTCAAAGGTAAAGGGCATCAACTTTCTGATTC
>JAHDFT010000244.1:2827-8420 GCA_020628015.1 Bacteroidota bacterium | reverse complement strand
TACCGCAATTGAATAATAATTAGTTAAAAAGAGGATGGTATAACATTATATACTGAGTTGTTTAGAGCATTTGATAGATTAAAAAGTAATAACTAATTTGCATTGTTTAGTAAATTCAGTAAACAATTATATACATCAAAAAAGCACAAACTTCTTACCTACATGCAAGATAAAGCCATTATAGAAATAGGTAAAATAAAAGGAAATCGACAGCCCGAAGCCTATCAGAATTTTATCGAAAATATGTTTCCTAATCAGGATAACTATGATATGATTCTGGCTGTATTTGTCTTTGGAAAGGATGGAGGTATTCTAAAATGTCGATTTGAAAGAGTAGAGGCTAAAAATACAAGTAAAAAAAACTATTTACAATACGCTTACCGCAAAGGATCAGCTAGAGGTGGGGACATTACCTTTACAACTAAGTTTGGGGATATGGATAAAAAGTTTAAGGTTTTTTATCCTAAGCAAGTAAAGGCAGTCATTGCAAGTGCAAAAAAGGTAGGCTTAGAAAAGGAGGTGGAAATTTTTAATGCTTTAAATGCTTGTTTGGCTGAAAGTGGTGATGAAGTTAAAGATAAACTGAAGACTTATTATGAGGGATTGGATAAGAAAAAGCAACAAAGTACAGGTTTTAGTGTGCGTTTTGAAGGGCTGGATGGGCAGGAATATTTAAGCAGTTTTAAAATCATACAGCAAGCGATCTATAATGCAGGGACAGAAGGTAAGGTTTTTAAGTACAAGGTTAGATCTGAGGGTAAGGATAATGTATGTTCTATTTGCTTGGATACAAAAGCTAACTTGTATGGTTTTGGCTCACCCTATAAATATGCGACAGTAGATAAGCCAGGTTTGGTGAGTGGTTTCTTTAATCAAAAAACGAACTGGAAGAATTATCCTATTTGTACCGATTGTGCATTGGATTTTGAGCTGGGACAAAAGTATATTAGCCAAAAATTGAGAAGGGCTTTTTATGGGAAGACTTATTTTTTGATTCCACAACTTATTATTAGCAAGAATAAAAGACTACTGAAAAAGGTCATTTCTACCTTAGAAGAGTTAGAATATAAGGAGCAAGAAGGAGGGAAGCAAAGGCAAAAGGAGTCCTATTTAATGAAAAAAATAGGAACAGATGAAAATATGACCGACCAGATTGTTTTAAATCTACTTTTTTACGAAGAAAATCCAACAACAAAAGCCATGAAAATCAAGCTTTTGTTGGAAGAAATATTGCCTTCTCGCTTTAGGACTTTATTCGTGGATGTGCCAGAGAAAGTTAATGCTAGAGCAATTTATAAAAATGCCATTTATAGCAAAAAGGAATGGCAAGATTTAACTTTTCAATTTGGTTTGTTTAAAAGGTTTTTCGATAGTTCTTTTTATAAAATTGTACAAAGCGTTTTTATGGGCGAAGCATTAGCCGAAGACTGGCTTTATAGTCAATTTATGCAAGTGATTCGTTCTGATTACAATAAAAGTAAAACAGGTGGATATACAGAACCTACTAAGTTTACCATTCTAAAAGCACATATGATACTAGCTTATTTGAGGGAGCTAGGAATTATTAAAACTAAAATATTGAAACCTATGGATCAACAAGAAGTGGATGCTGTAGAATCGACAGAACGGAAAGTCAAATCGAGATTTAATGAAACTGCTTTTTTAGCATTTTTAAAAGAAAATCAAGATTTCTTAAATACCAATATTAAGATCGGAATATTTACGGTAGGGATTTATGCCCGTTTCTTAATAGACATTCAAAATTTTGAGTTAAAGAATACTCCTTTTGAAAAGAAACTACGAGGCTATAATATTAATCCAGAAGTATTGGACTATATATTTATTGAAGCACATAAAAAGATTAGTCAGTACAAGGGATTTTATGCTTATAGTGGCTTGCGAAAATACATTAAGGAGTATTATATGTTGAACAGGCATCAATGTAATGAAATTTCGCATAATGAATTGTCTTTCTACTTTGTCGCAGGTTTAGAGTTTGGTGGTCAATTTAAAACAAAAAAAGAAACAACAGCAAATGAGCAATCTAATTAATAATAGAACCGAATTATTGTTTCTCTATGAGATAGAGAATGCGAATCCGAATGGTGATCCTTTGAATGAAAACCGTCCTCGCTTTGATGTGGAGGAAAATAAAGCCATTGTATCTGATGTGCGTTTAAAAAGAACCATTAGAGATTATTGGTTTGAGTATAAAGGGCATAATGGAAGCAATGGAAAGGATATTTTTGTGAGAGAAACAAAATATGCAGAGAAGGATAAGGAATATGTATCTGATGGAAAAAGAAGAGCGAATGCATTTAAAAAAGGAGCTAAGGTGCCTAAAAATGAACATAAGCAATATATTTTAGATACTTGTATTGATATTAGAGTTTTTGGTGGTGTATTGCCTTTAGCCAATGATTCGATTACTTTAACAGGCCCTACTCAGTTTCAAATGGGTAAATCTATTAATCAAACAACAATTATTGAAGAGCAGGGTACAGGTGCTTTTGCTTCAGGAGATAAAAAATCACAAGCAACTTTCCGAACAGAATATAAACTCCCCTATGCCATTATTGGATTTAATGGAATTATTAATGAAAAAGCGGCAAAGTATGCTCAAATGACCGAAGCAGATAAGGCTCTTTTGCTTGAGGGAATTTGGGATGGGACGAAAAACTTAATTTCTCGCTCTAAGTTTGGACAAGTGCCTTTATTCTTATTATCTATTGACTATAAGGAGGCTTATTATGTTGGAAACCTGCGTCAAAGGCTTCGATTAGACTGTGTAAATGAGGCTAAGATCAGAAGTACAGACGATTATCAGTTGGATATTACCAAAGTAATAGATGCATTGAAGGAAGTACAAGATAAAATTGAGACAGTTCATTTAAGAATAGACAATAGATTACAATTAAGTTATAATGGCAAAGCTTGTCAACTAAAAAGTGGAAAAATTAAGGTAGATGAAATCGCTTAAACTACTCGTTTTTGATATTTCTGGCGAGTATGGGCATTTCAGAAAATTCAATACAACTACTTCTCCGCTGACTTATGCTATTCCTACGCTCCCTGCACTTGCTGGGATGCTGGGGGCAATTATGGGTATTGAGCGAGAAACGGCACCTAATGTCTTTCCAGAAAATGTGATTCCTGTTAATGAAATATTTAGCAGGGAACAGGCTTTTTTTGCCATACAAATAAAAAATCCCATCAAGAAAGTCAATATTGGTTTCAATCTACTTAATACGAAAAGTGCTGCTTCTTTTTTTAATATTGAAAATAGAACACAAATAGAGTTTGAGTTATTGAAAAATGCCCGATTTAGGATTTTTATGGGGCATGAAGATGAAGCACTTATGCGTGAATTAGGAGATCGTATTCGTGCAAGGAATCATCATTTTACACCTTACTTAGGACTGAGCCAGTTTACTTGTCTAGTGGAATGGATTGGAGAAACAACCGCAAAATTAATCACTAATAAGGAGGAATATGCGCCTATCGAAACAGTATTGAATTTATCCAAATTAGAAGCTATAAACAAGCCCATTGAATTTAGTCATAATAGCTTTTATACAACAGATACAATGCCGATGGCTATGCAAAGGGATCGAGTGGTAACGGAGTATGCTGAAGTGTTAATGGATAGACAAGGCAAGACAATAAAAGCGAAGACAGATCATTATTGGCAAACGGAGTATGGTAATATATTATGGCTATGAAACCTATTATTTCTCATCCAAATACACTTTTAGTAGACCATTTAGAAGAGGTGGGTATTATTTGTCAACAAACCATAGCAGAGAAACATTTGTCCATCAATTGGGATATAAAAAGTTTGGGACAGATTGCTTTTATTATGGGAGCGATGCATGATATTGGTAAAGCAACTAAAAATTTTCAGACTTATATTTATTCTAAAGGACAAAAGGTTATTCGTCCCAAGCATCATGCCTTGGTTTCTGCGCTTTTGGCTAAGGAAATTGTAACACAATATATTGAGGAAAATGTGAAGGATACTAAAGATGACTTGCTGAAAACAGTTTTACCCTATTTTATCTTTACGGCAATTAAACGGCATCATGGAGCGATGCAGAATTTTGTAGATGAATTGGAAGGTATTGATAATCAGAAGTATAAGTTAGCTGAGTTAATGGATAATTTCTATGATACAGCGGTGCAAAATATATTAGATGTTTTATTGAGGAGGATTGGAATGCAGTATAATTGGCTTTTTTTTAAGGAAAAAATGGAGGATTTGGAGGAGGTTTATGAGGTATATACAGACTTTTATGAAGACATTATTAAGGAAGATTTTCTGGAATTAACAATAGAAGAACAAACCACCTACTTTTATATCCATCAATTGCTGTATAGTGTTTTATTGTATTCGGATAAGACAGCAATAAAGTTAGACCAACTGCCAAAAAGGAGTGCAAGCTTTGATTATGAAGCAATTCAAAAGTATCGCATTAAAAAGCAATTTCATTTGCCTAAAAATGATATTGATAAACAAAAAAATAGAGCCTATACAGAAGGAATCAATCATTTAAAAAGGGTATTTGATAAAGATCAACATTTTTATTCTATTAGCCTTCCAACGGGTATGGGGAAGACGATTACTTCCTTAGCTATTGCTATGGAAATGAAGCAATTATTGAGAGAACAAAATCCAAGAATCGTTATTACCATTCCTTTTACCTCTATTATAGATCAAAACTATGAAGTATTTAAAGCCATTTTTGATAATCCTAGTTCTGCTATTTTATTGAAGCATCATCACTTGGCAGAACCCATTTATAAAGAGGATGAAGAAGATGAGGTCAAAGCTTTGGATCAATCACAAAGCCAATTTTTAATTGAAACATGGCAAGCTGAAATAGTGGTGACAACCTTTGTACAATTATTGGAAGGGGTGTTTACAAGTGATAAAGGCAAACTCTTAAAATTCCATAATCTGACCAATTCTATTATCATTCTGGATGAAGTTCAACAAATTGAATATGAATTATGGGGCTTAATTCGTACTGCCTTTAAGGTCTTGGCTAAATATTTTAATTGTTATTTTATTTTGATGTCAGCTACGCAACCTTTGATTTTTAAGCCAGACGAAGAGATTCAAGAAGTAATTTCTAATCATAAATGTTATTTCAAATTATTTAATCGAACACAATTAATTAATAAAGCAAATGAAACGATTGACTTAGCTGATTTTGTCAATCGAGTGGTCAGTTATCATAATGAACATGCTCAAAAGGATATTTTGGTGATTTTAAATACAAAAAAGATTACCAAATCCTGTTTTGAACAAATCGCTGCTCAAATTTCAGCATCGGAAGCCGATTTGTATTTTTTGACAACAGGAATTACACCTTATGAACGAAAAGAAATTATTGAGCGATTAAAAAGTAAAACAGAAAGGAAGCGACCAAATATTATTGTGGCTACGCAATTGATTGAGGCAGGTGTAGATATTTCTGTCGATGTTGTTTTTAGAGCAATGGCTCCTTTAGATGCAATTATACAGGCAGCAGGTCGAGCCAATCGGTATCAGGAAAAGGAAGGGGTGAGTGAGGTTTTTTTATATGAGATT